>NZ_JAVRHN010000011.1:0-134764 GCF_031846645.1 Autumnicola psychrophila | reverse complement strand
TTTTCTTCAAGTGAACTTTTCACTACTCACTCTTCACTCTTTTGCGTGAGGGATAGGAGCGGCTACCGTGTAGCGCGGATAGCCCGGCCCGAAGGGCACGCCCAAATAAAGAAAATTCCGGAATTTGGAGCAAAAAAAAGGATCAGCGTTAACTGATCCTTTACAAGTATTGCAGAAAACTGTTATGCAGCTGGTAAATCGCCTTTTCCTTTAGTCGGCAGTTTAGTACTACCCATAAGGAATTTATCTACGTTATAAGCGGCTTCACGGCCTTCAGAAATTGCCCAGACTATTAATGATTGTCCTCTGCGCATATCGCCGGCAGCAAACACATTTGGCACATTTGTTTGGTAACTTTCGTCTCCTTTTATATTGGTTCTGTTGTCAAGTTCCAAACCTAACTGCTCGCTTAGTGTTTTCTCGGGTCCTGTAAAACCAAGGGCCAAAAGAACAAGGTCACAAGGCCATTCTTTTTCTGAATTTGGTACTTCCTGAAGTTTGGGTCTTCCGTTTTCACCTTTTACCCATTCAATATTTACTGTTTTCAGGGCTTTTAATTTACCTTGCTTGTCTTTTACAAATTCTTTGGTAGAAATACTCCAGTTTCTTTCCACTCCTTCATAATGAGAAGAGCTTGTCTTTAAAGTGAAAGGCCAGTAAGGCCATGGATTTTCTATGGTGCGATCTTTTGAAGGCATAGGCATGATTTCAAAGTTGGTCACAGACTTTGCTCCGTGTCGGTTAGAAGTACCAACACAATCAGATCCTGTATCACCACCACCGATTACGATTACATTTTTTCCTTCGGCATGTAATTTTTCTGTAGGTTCAGCCAGACCGTCTACAACCTGATTATTCCTCTTCAAGAATTCCATTGCCTGTACAACTCCTTCAGCATCTGAACCTGGAATAGGTAAAGGCCTTTTTTGGGTAGCGCCGCCGCAAAGTACAATAGCATCAAATTCTTTTAATTTTTCTATTTCGTAGTTTACACCAACATTTGTGTCAGTAAGAAATTTTATGCCTTCTGCTTCAAGAATTTTTAATCTCCTGTCTATTACGTGTTTTTCCATCTTAAAGTCCGGAATTCCATATCGCAAGAGACCTCCAACCTTTTTGTCTCTTTCAAAAACTGTAACCGAATGCCCTGCCCGGTTTAACTGCTGTGCGGCAGCTAATCCTGCAGGTCCAGATCCTACAACAGCAACAGTTTTTCCCGTCCTGTGTGTTGGTGGCTCTGGCTTAATCCATCCTTCTTTAAAGCCTCTTTCCGGAATGTACTTCTCAATCATTTCTATCGCAACGGGAGGCTCAATTATACCCAGAACACATGCAGATTCGCAGGGTGCGGGACATAAACGTCCTGTAAACTCCGGAAAATTATTCGTGGAGTGAAGGATTGTATTCGCCCGTTTCCACTCGTTTTTATAAACAGCATCATTAAAATCGGGGATAAGATTCCCTACCGGGCAACCACTGTGGCAAAACGGTATTCCGCAATCCATACAGCGCGCACCCTGCTCATTTAAATCCTCGTTATCAATTTCTTTTGTAAATTCTGTATAACTTTTTATTCGTTCCGGAACAGCATAAGTTTCCTCTTCGACTCTTTCGTATTCCAAAAACCCTCTTAATTTTCCCATTTCTTAAGCTGTTTTAAGTTCTTGTTCTTTCTTCTCCATTTTCTCTTCTTCAATTTTCTGTAAAGCTCTCTTGTATTCTTCAGGCATTACTTTGATGAATTTGCTTTTGTTTTCTTCCCAGTTATCCAGGATTTCTTTGGCGAAATCACTTTCTGTATAGCGGTAGTGGTTCTCGATTAGCTCCAGTAGTTCATTCTGATTTTCTTCAGAAGGTTCTTCCAGATTAACCATTTCCATATTAAAGTTGTTTGGGTCCTGAATATTATCGGGATTGTATAAATAAGCAATTCCACCACTCATTCCGGCAGCAAAATTTCTACCTATCCTTCCAAGAATTACAGCTATACCACCTGTCATGTACTCACAACCGTGATCTCCAATTCCTTCAATTACTGCTTTGGCACCAGAATTTCTTACGCAGAAGCGTTCTCCACCTATTCCGTTAACATAAGCTTCCCCGCCTGTCGCTCCATAAAGTGCAACGTTCCCAATAATGACATTTTCATTGGATTTGAACGTAGCTTCTCTTGGTTTTCTAACGGAAAGCGTAGCTCCTGAAAGACCTTTTCCAAAATAGTCATTGGTATTTCCAATCACATTAAGCGTTAGACCCTTTGTAGCAAAAGCTCCAAAACTTTGTCCCGCAGATCCAGTAAAATTAAGAGTAAGTGTATTCACCGGAAGCCCATTTTCTCCATGAATTTTGGAGATTTCGTTACTTAAAATTGCTCCTGTAGTCCTGTTAATGTTACTTATAGGAAAATCAAGGCTCATTTTTTCTTTTCGGTAAATTGCCGGATGTGCTTTGTTCAATATCTTAAAGTCGAGCACATTCTCCAGGTTATGATCCTGCTTTTGTGTGCAGTACAGCGGCATATCTTCGTCAATTTTCGGCTTATAAAGAATCTTAGAAAGATCTATTCCCTGAGCCTTATAATGTTCTATAGCCCTGTTCATGTCCAGTTTTTGGCTTTGACCTACCATTTCGTCAATCGTTCTGAAACCGAAGTCGGCCATGATCTGGCGCAATTCCTGGGCAACGAAATACATGAAGTTAATCACATGTTCCGGAGTTCCTTTAAAGTTTTTCCTTAATTCAGGATCCTGGGTAGCAATACCTACAGGACAGGTATTTAAGTGACAGGCGCGCATCATGATACATCCGGAAGCTACAAGAGGAGCTGTGGCAAAACCAAACTCTTCTGCACCAAGAAGACATGCAATAGCTACATCTCTTCCGGTTTTTAACTGTCCGTCACATTCTACAACAATCCTGTTTCTAAGATTATTCAGCAATAATGTTTGCTGTGCTTCGGCGATCCCAAGTTCCCATGGAAGTCCGGCATGTCGTAAGGAAGTTAGAGGTGAAGCTCCTGTTCCTCCATCATATCCGGAGATAAGGACCACATCTGCCTTGGCTTTCGCAACACCGGCTGCAATTGTACCCACTCCAACTTTTGAAACCAGTTTTACATTTATTCTTGCTTCACGGTTGGCATTTTTCAGGTCAAAAATGAGCTGCGCCAAATCCTCAATAGAGTAAATATCGTGGTGAGGAGGAGGCGAAATTAAACCTACGTAAGGCGTGGAATTTCTTGTTTTGGCAATATCAGGATTAACCTTAGGTCCTGGTAGTTGTCCACCTTCACCGGGTTTAGCACCCTGTGCCATTTTTATCTGAATTTCCTGCGCACTGCTCAGGTAATTTATGGAAACTCCAAAACGTCCCGAAGCAACCTGCTTAATGGCACTATTTCTCCAGTTTCCATCAAGATCTTTGTTAAACCTATCTGGATTTTCACCACCTTCACCAGAATTACTCTTTCCTTTCATTCGGTTCATGGCGATTGCCAGGTTCTCGTGTGCTTCTTTACTAATGGAACCAAAAGACATTGCACCGGTTTTGAAACGCTTTACAATCTCTGTCCATGGTTCTACTTCGTCTATAGAAATTGGATTAAGATCCCTGAACTTAAACATCCCTCTTAAAGTCATAAGATTTTCTGCCTGTTCATTTATAGAAGTGGCATACTCCTCATAGCTTTTAGGATTGTTTTGTTTTACAGCTTGCTGAAGTTTAGCTACGCTGGTTGGATTAAACATATGTCGTTCTCCATTTCTTCTCCAGCGATAATCTCCTCCTATCTCAAGATTCAGACCTACATCTGTGTTTGGAGGGTTAAAAGCAGCATCAAACCTCTTCTGAATTTCTTTTTCAACTTCATAAAGTCCGATCCCTTCAATCCTTGTTGGAGTATTGGTGAAGTATTTATTTACGAATTTTTCGTTTAGACCCAGAATTTCAAATATCTGAGAACCCCGATAAGAATGTAGCGTTGAGACCCCAATCTTATTCATAATCTTTATAATACCTTTTCCAATAGCTTTATTGAAATTTTGTACTGCTACTTCAGGATCTTCAACGGGAATTGTTTTTGATTCTGAAAGGTTATAAATAATCTCATTAACCATATATGGGTTAATAGCACTTGCGCCATAACCAAAAAGAAGTGCAAAATGATGTGGTTCACGAGGTTCTGCAGATTCTATAATAATTCCAAAAGATGATCTTCTTCTGTATTTCTTAAGACTGTGGTGTACAAAAGAACATGCAAGAAGGGAAGGAATAGGTGCCATTTTAGGAGAAACATTCCTATCTGAAAGGATAATTGCATTGCAGCCGTTGTCTACAGCAACTTTAATTTCTTCTATAATTTCTTCCAGTCTTTTTTCGAGGCCATTCATTCCTTTTTCTGCTTCATACAAAATAGAAATAGAAACAGTATGAAAATCGGGATGCTCGATGTACTTGATCTTGTCAAGATCTTCGTTGGATATTACCGGATTCTGAATTCTTAGTTTCTTGCAGTTTTCCGGAAGGATATCAAAAATATTTCTGTCTGCACCAATAGCCAGGCTTATGTCTGTAACAATTTCTTCCCTGATACCATCCAATGGAGGATTGGTAACCTGGGCGAATAATTGTTTAAAGTAATTAAAAAGCAACTGTGGTTTTTCAGAAAGGACAGCTAAGGGTAAATCTGCACCCATAGATCCAATCGCTTCTTTTCCTGCAGTGGCCATTGGAGTAATTATAGTGCTAATATCCTCCAGCGTATATCCAAAAAGTTTCTGTCTTTTTATAAAGTCTTCTTTCTCTACAGGAGTTTTGTTCCCTGTGTAAGGAACTTCTGCTAACGGAAGAAGATTTTCATTAAGCCATTTTTTGTAAGGAAGTTTAGAAACGATACTGCTTTTCACTTCCTCGTCCCCAAGAATTTTTCCTTCGTTCATATCTACGAGGAACATTCTACCTGGTTCCAGACGACCGTGAAGTTCAACATTTTCAGGCTTAATATCTATTACCCCTGTTTCAGAAGACATTATAACGTAACCGTCTTTGGTAAGAGTATATCTTGAAGGACGTAATCCATTCCTGTCCAGAAGTGCTCCAATATAATTTCCATCTGTAAACGGAATAGAAGCAGGACCATCCCACGGCTCCATGATACAGGCATTATATTCATAAAACGCCTTTTTATCTTCAGACATAGAAGGATTCTTTTCCCATGCTTCAGGAACCATCATCATTATGGCTTCCGGGAGGGACCTGCCGGTTTGAAGAAGTAGTTCCAGTGCCATATCCATAGAAGCGGAATCTGACTTACCATCCAGGACCACCGGGGTAATTTCTTTTATGTCATCACCAAAGATCTCACTTTCAAAAAGCTCCTCCCTTGCTTTCATTCGGCTTACGTTGCCGCGCAGGGTATTGATCTCACCGTTATGACACATGTACCTGAACGGCTGGGCCAAATCCCAGGTAGGGAAAGTGTTCGTAGAGAATCGCTGGTGTACCAAGGCAAGCTTGGTTACAAGATCAGGATCGTTTAAATCCTGATAATACCTGTTGATGTCCTGAGGCATCAAAAGCCCCTTGTAAATAATAGTATTGGTAGACATACTGGATAGGTAGAAATATTCTGCCTCTGCCAGTTCAGATTTATATATTTTGTGCTCTGCAATCTTTCTTGCAGCATAAAGTTTTGAATTGAAAATTTCCGGAGTAATTTCTTCTCCTTTACCTATAAAGATTTGTTCTACCACAGGCTCAGATAAGGTAGCAATGCTACCCAGGCAACTGCGATCAACCGGTACTTTTCTCCATCCAAGGATGCTTAGACCCTGGCGGGTAATTTCCTTTTCGAAAATTTCTTTACAGATTTTCTGTTGGTTAACAGATTTTGGCAGGAAAGTCATTCCTACTGCATAAGACTTGAATTCGGGTAATTTAAAATCACAAACTTTTTTGAAGAACTCGTGAGGTATTTCTATAAGAATTCCTGCCCCGTCACCGGTTTTGCCATCTGCGCTTACCGCGCCCCGGTGTTCAAGCCTAATAAGTATGTCAAGAGCTTTATGTATAATATCATTTGTACGCTTCCCCTTTAAATTACATATAAATCCTGCTCCGCAATTATCGCGCTCAAACTCTGGGGAGTAGAGTCCCTGTTTTTTTGGTGTCATATCCGTCCTTCCTTAAATTAATACCACAAAAATATCTAATTTAGTAAAGAAAATAAAGAGAAGTGACTAAAACAAAATGAGAAATTGATTATATGGAATTAAAATCCGATTAAATGATAATTCCATATTTATAAATAGCTAGTGTTATTAGATTCTTAAGTTCTTCACAATTTTTTCTGAAAGAAGAATGCGGGTTATTATGAAGAAAACTGGCGGTAAACGCAAATTTGATAGAGGTTTTTAAGGAAAATCTGCGGCTTCTATTCCATTGTCTGCAACTGGTATCACCACGTAGAAATCGAGAATTTTCCTTATAAAACGCAGGTGTTTTAATCGCGTAAAATACTTCTTGAAATAACAATTTTCTGTATCTCTGAAGTGCCCTCATATATCTGGGTGATTTTTGCATCCCGCATTAATCGTTCTACATGGTATTCTTTTACATAACCGTTTCCTCCATGAACCTGGACAGCTTCTACAGTTACGTCCATAGCCGTTTTAGAAGCAAAAAGCTTAGCCATAGCTCCCGAGAGGTCGTAATTATTCCCATTGTCTTTGTCCCATGCAGCTTTCATTACCAGGTGACGGGCAGCTTGTATGCTTGTGTGCATATCTGCAATCTTAAAGGCAATGGCCTGGTGATTACAAATTTCGGTTCCAAAAGATTTTCTTTGCTTGGAATATTTTTTTGCCAGTTCATATGCTCCCGAAGCAATACCAAGAGCCTGAGCTGCAATGCCAATTCTTCCACCAGAAAGTGTTTTCATGGCGAATTTAAAGCCGAAACCATCTTCTCCAATCCTGTTTTCCTTAGGCACTTTTACGTCGTTAAAGTTCAATGAATGCGTGTCGCTTCCTCTAATCCCGAGTTTGTTTTCTTTTGGGCCTATTTCAAATCCTTTCGAACCTTTTTCGACTATAAAGGCGTTAATTCCTTTGTGCTTCTTTTCACGATCGGTTTGCGCTATTACAATATAATAATCGGCAGAATTTCCGTTGGTGATCCAGTTTTTGGTTCCGTTGAGAATGTAGTGATCCTCTTTCTCAATAGCAGTTGTTTTCTGAGAAGTTGCATCACTTCCTGCTTCGGGTTCTGAAAGACAAAATGCGCCAAGTGCTTCCCCGGTAGTCAGTTTTGAAAGATACTTTTCTTTTTGTTCCGGAGATCCAAATGTGTCAAGACCCCAGCAAACCAAAGAATTATTAACAGACATTACAACAGAAGCAGATGCATCTATTTTAGAAATCTCTTCCATGGCCAGCACATATGCTACAGTGTCCATCCCGCCTCCACCATATTCAGGGGACGCCATCATTCCCAGGAAACCAAGTTCGCCCATCTTTTTCACCTGTTCTTTTGGAAACTCCTGCTTTTCGTCCCTCTCTATCACCCCGGGTAGTAATTCGGTATTTGCGAAATCGCGCGCTGCGTCACGAATCATGATATGTTCTTCTGTTAATTGGAAATCCATATATAAATTTTTTTAAGAAAAGATCATTTTTAGTACTCAAAGATAACTTTTTGATACTATTTTTCTATTAACATTGGTTATTTTTACGAATATGAAAAAATCCTCCTTTAAATTAATCGGAGTCATGTCCGGTACCTCTTTAGATGGAATTGATATTGCCGTTGTGGAATTCAATTTTGATCGGAAAATTGCTCACAAAATTTTAAAAGCCGAAACGATTCCTTATGAACATCACTGGAAGATAAAACTTAGTGGAGCCATTAATTCTTCTGAAGCCGATCTTCAGAATTTAAACCTGGAATATACCACTTATCTTGCAGACGTTCTTAATCAATTTATATCTAGGAATAACATTGGAGACCTCGATACTATTTGCAGTCACGGGCATACCATAAAACATGAACCTCAAAATGGGTATACCCTTCAAATTGGCAATTATCGGCAGTTAGCAGCGAACACGGGCCATACCGTTGTTTGCGATTTTAGGGTGCAGGATGTGGAATTGGGCGGCCAGGGTGCGCCTCTCGTACCGATTGGTGACCAGTTGCTTTTTCCGGAATTTGATTTTTGTCTAAACCTTGGTGGTTTTGCGAATATTTCCGCGGAAATAAAAAATCAAAGAATTGCTTATGATATTTGTGCGGTAAATACTGTTTTGAATTTTTACGCTCAAAAACTGGATAAGGAATATGACGAAGGCGGTAAAATTGCGGCTTCAGGAGAGTTTAAGGAAGAACTTTTTAATGAATTGAACCGTCTTAGTTTCTATTCTGAAAAACCACCAAAATCCCTTGGAATGGAATGGGTAAATTCAGAAGTATTTCCGCTTTTGAAGCAATATGAAGATGATATTCCGTCGTTACTTCATACGTATAGCAAACATGTGGCTTTTCAAATTTCCGAAGCTGTAAAATATTCTGAAGGAGCTAAGGTTTTGGTTACTGGAGGGGGAGCGTTTAATGATTTTCTGATCGACGAACTTAAGAGGATCTCCAATGCCGAATTTGTTATTCCTTCCGAAGAGCTTATTAATTATAAGGAAGCATTAATATTTGCCTTTTTGGGAGCTTTGCGTTTGAGAGGAGAAAATAACGTGCTGAAATCTGTCACCGGAGCAAGAAAAGATCATTCTTCCGGAAAAATATACAATCCATAGATCAAGATTCGGAATTTTTTTCAAAAAAGTAAATTCGTAATGAACAAAAAATCCTGCAATGAAAGAATTACTGAAAATTTATGAGAGTAAGGATCCGGAAATCGTTTTTAACTGGAAAGATTCTGAAACAGATGCTGAAGGCTGGGTGGTGATTAATTCGTTACGGGGTGGTGCTGCGGGTGGTGGTACGAGAATGCGCCTTGGGCTGGATCTTAACGAGGTTTTATCCCTTGCAAAGACCATGGAGGTGAAATTTACCGTTTCGGGACCTGCTATTGGTGGTGCAAAGTCGGGTATAAACTTCGACCCTAAAGATCCACGTAAAAAAGGAGTACTCGAACGTTGGTATAAAGTGGTTTCGCCGCTATTAAAGAGCTATTACGGCACAGGAGGGGATTTGAATGTGGATGAAATCCATGAGGTTATTCCAATTACCGAAGATTGCGGGGTTTGGCATCCACAGGAGGGTGTTTTTAATGGCCATTTTCGACCTTCGGAAGCAGATAAGATCAACAGGATAGGTCAATTGCGACAGGGAGTGATCAAAGTTCTTGAAAACGTTCAGTTCTCACCAGATGTTAGCAGGAAATATACGGTTGCAGATATGATTACAGGTTTTGGGGTTGCGGAAGCTGTGAATCATTATTATAAAATATACGGGGGCGATATTTGCCAAAAAAAGGCAGTGGTTCAGGGATTTGGAAATGTAGGTTCTGCGGCGGCCTATTACCTCTCGCAAATGGGTGTGAAGATCGTGGGTATTATAGACCGGGCAGGAGGTCTTATAAAAGAAGAGGGATTTACTTTTGAAGAGATTAAAGAGTTGTTCCTGACGAAAGAAGGAAATGTGCTGAGCCATCCTGAACTTATTCCTTTTGAAGAAATGAATGAAAGAATTTGGAATCTTAAAGCTGAAATATTCACTCCCTGTGCTGCTTCGCGATTAGTAACCAAAGATCAAATTAGTAGCATGATCAATTCACGGCTGGAGATTATCTCCTGTGGAGCCAATGTACCTTTTGCCGATAAGGAAATTTTCTTTGGGCCAATTATGGAATATGCAGATGAGCGCGTAAGCGTGATTCCCGATTTTATTTCAAATTGCGGAATGGCGAGGGTTTTCGCCTATTTTATGGAACGGCGTGTGCAAATGACAGATGAGGCAATTTTTAATGATACCTCTATGACTATAAAAAATGCAATTCAGAATACATTTGACAATAATAGCAGCAGGAAAAACATCAGTAAAACTGCTTTTGAAGTTGCTCTAAAACAATTAGTTTAGGAGAAAAAACGAACTGTTGACAAGAATTGTTAGTACTCTCTTTTAAAATGTTAGAAGCTGCCTTTAATTTTGCTAAATTTGGCGGCAATTAAATCTCTTTTATCACGTTAAATAAAAAAACCTAATTAAATAGTATGTTAAACTTTTTTCAGCAGGACGGTGTTGCAGATGCAATGCAGGAAGCAGAACCGGTAGTAGAAGAAAAAACCCTTTCGTTATTTGATTTAATGTTTAGCGGAGGTCTTGCAGGTACAGTAATTATTGTAATCCTCTTTGTTCTTCTTTTTGTTGCAGTATATATTTACTTCGAAAGACTGTTTGCAATAAAATCAGCCAGTGAAGTAGATAAAAATTTCATGTTGCAAATAAAAGACAACGTGCTTAACGGGAACATAAAGGCCGCTAAAATGCGCTGTTCCCAGACAGACTCTCCTGTTGCGCGACTAACAGAAAAAGGTATTTCCAGAATTGGTAGTCCGTTGGAGGACATTAACACTGCAATTGAAAATGCTGGAAGGTTGGAAGTTTATAAGCTGGAAAAGAACGTAAGTATCCTCGCAACAATTGCAGGAGCAGCTCCTATGATTGGATTCCTTGGAACTGTAATAGGTATGGTAATTGCTTTTCATGAACTGGCTACAAGTAGTGGGCAGGCACAAATGGGAGCTTTGGCAGAGGGTATTTATACCGCGATGACTACCACTGTTGCTGGTCTTATAGTAGGTATTATTGCTTATATAGGTTATAATCACCTGGTGGTTAAAACAGATAAAGTAGTGCACCAGATGGAAGCTACAGCGGTAGACTTCCTTGATCTTTTAAACGAACCTGCTTAATATGAATTTAAGAGGAAGAAATAAAGTTAGTCCCGAGTTTAGTATGAGTTCAATGACAGATATTGTTTTTCTGTTGTTGATATTTTTCATGTTAACCTCTCCGACAATTACGCCTGAGGCACTGGACCTTATCCTGCCAAAAGCAAAAGGGAAGACAACCAGTAAGCAAACGGTGGCGGTAAGTATTACAAAAGACCTTCAGTTTTATATAAATGAAGAAAGGATAAGCCAAAGCACTCTGGAAAGTACACTGAAAGCAAGGCTTTCGGGAGAAGAGAATCCGACTATTATATTGAGGGCAGAAGAAGGTGTTCCAATAGAAAAAGCGGTGAACGTAATGGATATTGCGAATAGAAATAGTTACAAAATAGTACTGGCGGTAAAACCTGAATAAAATGGCAATGTTAAACACAAAACACGAAAAGAAATCCCTGACTATCACGGTGATCCTGCACGTTTTGTTGATATTGCTATTACTTTTCTTCGGATTTACTTACCTGGATCCTCCACCGGAAAACGGTATTGCTATCAATTTTGGTACTTCCGAAGTTGGTTCGGGAACCGAGCAGCCAACAGAGCCGGTAAAATCCGCTCCTCAAACTTCGAGTCCGCAGGTAACTCCTCCGGAACCTGAAGTAAAGGAAGAAGTGGTAACTCAGGATATTGAGGAAGCACCGGTAATAGAGGAGAAGAAGAAAAAGATCACTACTCCGGTGGAAACAAAGCCAGTGGAAAAGCCAAAGGAAAAGGAACCACCCAAGAAACCGGATCCAAAACCAGATGAATCTACCACCAATGCGATGAACAGCATTTTCAACGGTCCCGAAAGAGATGGAACTCAAACAGGAGGTGAGGGTAACGACAATGCTGCGGGAGATAAAGGAGATCCTAACGGAGATCCAAATGGCAGCAAATATTATGGAAACGGTGCCGGTTTGGATGGCGATGGCAATTACCGTTTAGGAGGTAGAAAAGCTTTAAATAAAAAAATAATTACGCCAAATTGTAATGAAGCAGGAAAGGTTGTGGTGAGAATAGAAGTAGATCGGTCGGGTAGAGTTATTAGTGCAGACCCCGGAAAGCAAGGAACGACTAACAACCACCCGTGTTTGATGAACCCGGCGCGGGAAGCTGCTTTGGCAACCAAATTTAACAGTGACCAAAATGCGCCTCCAAAGCAGGTAGGTACTATTGTTTACGATTTCCAATTATCTGATCAATAAGTGAAGACCTATAATGAAACTGTGGACTGGATGTTTCGGCAGTTGCCGATGTACCAGCGCATAGGAAAATCTGCTTTTAAAAAAGATCTTACCAATACGCTTAAACTTGCGGATCATTTAGGCAACCCTGAAAAAAAAATTAAATCTATTCATGTTGCCGGGACCAATGGAAAAGGTTCCAGCAGTCATATGCTTGCATCAGTATTTCAGGAAGCAGGCTATAAAGTAGGCCTTTACACTTCGCCCCATTTAAAGGATTTTCGGGAACGCATTAAGGTTAATGGAAAACTTATAACCCAGGAAGAAGTAGTTCATTTTATTGAAGAAAATCAGAACTTTTTAGAAGAGCACCAGCTTTCATTTTTTGAAATGACTGTAGGAATGGCTTTTCAATATTTCGCGAGTGAGCAGGTAGATATTGCCATTGTTGAAGTTGGAATGGGAGGAAGGCTTGATTCTACAAATATCGTAACTCCCGAGATTTCCCTTATTACTAATATCGGCTTAGATCATACTGCTTTTCTTGGAACGACCAGGGCAGAGATCGCTGGTGAGAAGGCTGGAATTATCAAGAAAAACATTCCGGTAGTAATTGGCGAAAAGGATAAAGAGACTCAGCAGGTATTTCTTTCTGTAGCAGAAGAAAGGCAGTCACAGCTGTTCTTTGCTGAAGATTTTAAATTTTCGAAGTACGAGATAGATCTAAAGGGTAATTATCAGAAGAAAAATGTACAATCTGTCTTAGCAGTAATTAAAGTGCTTAAAGAGAAGGGCTGGAAGATTCCTGAAGCAGCTGTTTTAAGAGGATTGTCGCATGTAAAATTAAATACAGATCTTCGTGGAAGATGGGATATCTTACAGCATAAGCCAATGGTTATTCTTGACACCGCTCATAATGAAGACGGACTTAAGGTTGTTTTTAATCAACTGAAGAAAGAAAAATATAACCAGTTACATATAGTCCTGGGAGTTGTTAATGATAAAGACTTAGATAAAGTGCTGCCATTGTTTCCGGAAAGTGCAGTTTTTTATTTTTGTAAGCCAAATGTTCCAAGAGGGCTTGAAGCTAAAATTTTACAGGAAAAAGCAAAGGAATTTTCTCTTGACGGGCGAGTATATAATTCGGTTACAGATGCTTACGAATCCGCTCTGGAGCTGGCTTTAGACGAAGATTTAATATTTGTGGGAGGCAGTAACTTTACTGTCGCAGAAATAATTTAATTTTTTTGAGAAATTGTTTTGGTGAATTGAAAAAGTAGCCTATATTTGCATCCGCAATCAAGAATAAGGGCGCGTAGCTCAGTTGGTTCAGAGCACTTGGTTTACACCCAAGGGGTCAGGGGTTCGAATCCCTTCGCGCCCACAACAAGTAAAGGCTTCCGATTTCGGGAGCCTTTTTTAGTTAAAGTAAGGGTGATTAGCTCAGTTGGTTCAGAGCACTACCTCGACAAGGTAGGGGTCACTGGTTCGAACCCAGTATCACCCACAAATAATTCGTATGAAGCCTTATAAATATGGAATTTATGAGGCTTTTTTATTCTTAGGGGAAGTAGTAAGGGGCGGAATGAATTAAAGTACTTCTTCAAACTTCCTGATTTTCCTGAAGAAGGTTGGAAATTAATTCTTCTATCTATTATAATTTACAATCTCCTTAACCATGCATTAACGCTATTTAGGAGGAGGAAGCTTTAACTTCATGGTCTAATTCCAAATAGAAAATTGATGAGAAAGCTTTTTTTATTGATTACGATCATATGCACAACTTCTTTTTACGCACAAGAAAAAGAAGGCGTAATTTCAGAAGAAAAAGTAGGGCATATTTACAAACCTGAAGAGACAGAAGCTACAGCATCTAAAGTCAATTCTCTCTCCAAACCCGAAGGTTTTAAAGTAACGAAATTTGCAGAAAGTTTAGGTGAGCCCAGAATGATGGCGGTTAGTGAAGCTGGTAATGTCTACGTTACACGAAGGGAAGGCGATGTGGTAATGCTTAAGGACGGCAATAAAGATGGTAAAGCAGATTCCCGGGAAATAGTAGTGACTAAAGAAGGGGCGCACGGAATTGCAATACAGGATAATATGTTTTACCTCATTACTGTAAATGATATTTTTAAGGCTGAAATAAATAATGATGGTTCTATTGGAGAGCTCAAGAAGTTTGTGGAAAACCTGCCTGATGGTGGGCAGCACCCTAACCGTACAATCCGCTTTAAACCAAATGAAGATTTATTTGTTTCTGTAGGAAGTACCTGCAATGCCTGTCCGGAGACCCGCGAAGAAAACGCTACAATGTTGCGCGTAGACCCTGCGACCGGTGAAAGGATGATTTTTGCAAAAGGACTTCGGAATACTATAGGCTTCGACTGGCATCCTGAAAGTGGTGAACTTTACGGGATGGATCACGGGATAGATTGGTTGGGTGATGATGATCAGAAAGAAGAATTAAATAAAATCGAAGAAGGTGGGAATTATGGTTGGCCGTATGTTTATGCTGATGGTGAAGCCAATAAGGCAGATGAGCCGCCAAACAATATGTCATGGGAAGAATATGCCGAAAAAACAAAATTTCCACAAATGCTCTTTACGGCACATAGCGCACCAATGGATTTGATTTTCTACAGAGGAGAAATGTTTCCTTCAGAGTACAGGGGCAAAGCCCTGGTAACTTTTCACGGCTCATGGAACCGTAAACCGGCTTCGGGATATAAATTAAGGACCGTTGATTTTGAAAATGGAGAGCCAACACGGTCTGAAGACTTTCTTACCGGCTTTTTAAGCGAAGATGGGACTTCCAGGTTTGGCCGTCCTGTTGGGCTGGTGGAGCTTCACGATGGCTCGGTTTTATTTTCTGATGACCAAAATGGGATTATCTATAGGATCTCTTATTAACATTAAGACTTTTTGCCGGTAGCTATATAAAATTGAGCCAAAGGAGTTTGTTTATAAGTTGCTTTTGCTCAATTTTGTTTCTATTTAAAATTTGAGGTGCTCACTTATTTATGGAAATTTTTTTACAGCCTGATACCTGGATTGCATTGGTAACACTTACCTTCCTGGAAATTGTTCTGGGGATAGATAATATAATTTTTATTTCACTGGTGGCAGGAAGATTGCCCGAAGACCAGCAGAAAAAGGCCAGGCTGGGAGGTTTATCCCTTGCACTTATCACACGTATTCTTCTCCTGTTAAGCATTACCTGGATTATTGGATTAACAGAGCCTGTGCTGAGTATGGAAGGCTTTGACCTCAGCTGGAGGGATATCATTCTTATTGCCGGAGGGATCTTCCTGTTGGTGAAAAGTACCCTTGAAATTCATCATAAAGTAGAAGGGCAGGAGGAAGGAGAGCATGCGGTTAAAAAAATATCTTCCTTTTCTTCAGCAATCGTACAAATTGTACTTCTGGATCTGGTATTTTCTTTTGATTCCATTCTTACCGCAGTAGGACTTACAGACGAAATTATCCTGATGGTAATTGCCGTGGTAATAGCCATAATTGTTATGATGATATTTGCCAAACCTGTGGGTGAATTTGTAAATAATCATCCTACAATCCAGATACTCGCATTATCATTCTTAATCCTGATTGGCGTTATGCTTATTGTAGAGGGAGCACATTATCACGTACCTAAGGGATATATTTATTTTGCAGTTTTCTTCTCGCTCACCATAGAAATGCTGAACATGAGGTACAGAAAGAAGAATACTGCAGACGAAAAAGCCGCCAAATCAGGGAAAGGTTAAGAGCTGCAAATTTTCCAAAGCACCACTTTAAGGAGGGCATTGAAAATTGCCTATCGACTTGTATAATAAAAATTAGTCGGTTACCTCGTAATGTATAGGTTTAAAGCTTCCGTTATTGCTGTCTTCTGCAGAACAGGCAGTAAGAGCTACAATAAGGTCCATCTGCGCTTCAAATAATACAAAATCCCCTGCTTTGCTCAAAGGAGGATCTACACTAAGTTTACCTTTTTCATCAAATTGCACGTTCATGAAAATATTAAAAGCAGTAGGGATATCGTCTGGCGCAATATCAAATTTCTTGAGGTTGGTGTAGAGGTTTTCGAAGCAGCTGGGATGATAATCAGGATTATTATACATGATCTTAAAAGTTTCCGGGCTGCAGGGGGCTAGTAGAAAGTCATTTCTACCATTGGTATCCTCCAGGATCTTCATCATTTTCCGACTTCGGTTACTCCAGAGAAAATTTCCGCGGGAAATAAGGATGCTTTCTTCAAAATCAAGGGTTTTTCCACTGGAAATCTTTTCACGCTTATCTTCAGCGTTAAATAGTACCATGTCGCTTACCTGTTGGCCTTCGGGATCTGTAACTTTAAGCCGCTGTCCTTTTTTTATTTTGAAGGCTGCTCCGGTTTGTTTCTCAATAATCTTAGTCATTCTTATTTTATTTTTAGTTTTCCAGTAGTTCACTGAAGGTTTTCTTAGCAGATTTAAGTGTAGTAGCTTTTTTGGCAATTTTCGACCATGGATCTTCTTTTCTGGCCAGTCTTCTAAATATGTTGTTGAGATTGTATTTTTGAGCCGAATCTAAAGTATTAAGTTCATCCCAGTCTATAGGAGTTGCAATGGGAGCACCGGAAATTGACCGTACAGCATAGGGCGCAACGGTTGTTTGGCCAAATCCGTTTCTCGCAACTTCCAGGTACAATTTGTTTTCACGTTTGTCCTTTCTTGTTGCAGTAGTATAATCTTCAGGAAATTCATTTTCCAGGTACTCCGCAATTTCCTGCGCAAAGTTTCTTACATCCTCAAAATTTTCTTTAGACTTCAGAGGAACAACAAGATGCAATCCGCGGGAGCCGGTGGTCATTAGAAAAACCGGAAGTTTCAACTGCTTCTCAAGCAGTTTTCTTAATCTTTTTGCCGCAGTTTTTACTTCTGAAAAGTCATCCCGGGAAGGATCAAGGTCAAAGATCATCCTGTCGGGATATTCTGGTTTGTCTTTTTTGCTCAACCAGATGTGCGGAGTAATACACGCCTGGTTTGCCAGATAAACCAAAGTTGCGGTGTTGTTACAGATCACATAGTTGGTAGTGCCGCCTTCCTGCTTTTCGATTTCTATAGTTTCTATCCAATCCGGAAAATAATCTGGTGCATCTTTTTGAAAAAACTTTTTATCCTCAATTCCGTTGGGAAACCTTAACATCGTGATTGGCCGATCCTCTAAATGAGGTAACATAACTTCAGAAATTTTCTCGTAGTAATCTAAAAGTTCACCTTTAGTATATCCGCCTTCAGGGAAATATATTTTGTCCCGGCTGCTAATACTAAACTCGTGCTCTCCTTTGTACGTTTCTTCAGCCATTTTTTTCAGAATCTTTCCTGATATCGTCCATGCTTCTCCCGGTTAGAACCGAATTGTTCTCTGTACTTGTAGGATTTCTACGGGCATCGGCTTGATCGTCATCAACTTTCTTCAGTAACCAGTTTTCATCTTTACCTTTTTTGATGCGGATAAGGGAATAAGCTCCTCTAATTTTCTTCCCTTCGAGTATAAATGTAGAGCGACCTTTCTTCAGCTGCTCTTCCATGGTAATGAAATTTCCCTCTTTATCTTTTTTCTCATTTTTGTAGGTTCCGGCGTCCCAGACCATTACGGTGCCGCCGCCGTATTGATTTTCAGGAATAATACCTTCAAAATCGGCATATTCGAGCGGATGATCTTCAGTCCTTATGGCGAGTCTTTTCTCTTCAGGATTGGTTGAAGGGCCTTTAGGTACAGCCCAACTTTTCAGAACTCCGCTCACAAGCAACCGGAAATCATAGTGCAAACTTGTAGCATCATGCTTCTGAATGACGAAAATTGGCTTTTTTTCACCTTCTTCAGAACTTTCATTTCCGAAGGGTTCTGAAGAAATGTCAAAATTCCGCTTCTCATGATATTTTTCTAGAAGTTCTTTTTCTGCCATGGTTTCTCTTATCTATTGCTCCTGTTTTCTTTCTCAATATCCTCTTTTAGCTGATTGCTCATAGGGTTATTTTTTTCCTGCAGGAGGCGGCAAACTGATTTCAGGTCGTCCTGTTCAAAACCCTGGTGTAGTTTTGCAATAGCTTCAATTTTGACGGGCTCACACCAAAAACCCGTGATTAGCGGCAAATGATCCTGAAGCATTTCCTTCGGAAGATCTTTGTAATAAATGGGGTTTTCCTGGTCCTGTTCAAAATGTGCAACCAGTTCTTCAAGAGATTGTTCCAGTTCTTCCCGCGTCTGAAGTTTTAGTTTTACATTAACGTGCACGGCAGAATAGTCCCAGGTGCTTATATCTTTTTCTTTATACCAGGAAGAAGAAACGTAATCGTGCGCTCCCTGAAATATTAACAGAGCTTCTATTCCGTCCTTTAGATATTGGTACTGCTCATTATTATAAGCGATATGTGCAAAAAGCGTAAAATTTTCGGCATTGCCTTTCGTAAGCACCGGGATATGGGTAGCGAGTATCCGCTCTCCATTTAACACAAAAGTTGCAAACGGATGATTCTTTATAAAATCATAAATATATTTCTTATCGCGCTTTTTGTATTTATCCCGCTGGTACATATTACTTTTTGCTGTTAAGAAAAGGACATTTCCACTCTTCTCCAACCTTTCTCCCACTATATTGTCTTGCTTCGCTCCTTTCCCCAAAGTCCCGAAGCATTGGATTAATACTTCCCTGTAACTCGCTATCTCGTTCCCTGATCTTATTTCGAACAGTGTGATAAGTTCCCATTTCCCGGAGTTTCTCAAATTGCCAGTGTAGATTGAAAGCTATTGCGGGATATGGACTTTGCCTTGCTTTCCTGGAACTATTAGGGTGGAGCCCGACGATGTAAAATGCTCTTCCGCCAATACTAAAACTGAAGTTACTATTTTGAGGATCATCGCTTACATTTTTATCCCATTCCACATCATCTACTTCATGAAGAAAATCGAGCTGTTTCCAGAGAAGATCTTCAAACTCTTCTTCAGTAAAGGACCTGTTGTCTTCAAAAGCTGCAATAAAAGTAAAGAAGTCTTTAGATTCAAAGTCATATTGGGCAATGTAGTCCTTCAAATCACTTAGGATCTCCTCTGCCGCTATTTTCGAACCAAAATGTTTATAGGAATGGAAATCTACATGATCCATACTAAAAACGGTCTGTGCCATAACACAGGGATGATCTTCTGTTATTATAAAATTTTTAAAGTCAATTTCTAATTGTTTTTCGGATTCATTAGAAAAAGACGCTATTTTTTCGGTTTTCTTTTCTTTAGTCAACATTTTATTTATGCTTTTTGCTAAATTTAAATGTTAGGCAGAAGATCGGGAAGTTCTTTAAGATTTTCTTAATGCTTATTTATGGAAGATTAACTCGCACAAAGCTTTGGCGTTAATATTTTGATCATTACCGTTACTTTCTCGCGAGAGGAAACGCTGTTTTTGCATATTTCAATAGAGTATAACAGCTTTGATTTTGATTAGCGGGTAATTATTTCTTTTTCCTGTAATGTATCATCAGGTAAAGCATAAAAGAATTTAAAGCAAGCGAGGCGCCGTTAGTTATAATTATCGGCAAATCATTTTGAGTGATTCCGTAAATTACCCAAAGACCAACGCCAAGCATCAAAGTGGCGAACATTCCCGGAGAAACATCATCAACTTCTTTTGTTTTCCACGCCTTACGTATCTGCGGAACCACAGAAGCCGTGGTGCAAATCCCTGCTACTATTCCTAAAACATCTGTCCACTCCAAACTACTTTCGCTTTACGTCCTTAATAAGCCAATCTTCAAAAAATTCACTTTCGTCCTCACTGTGCAATACTGAAATATCGCCGGTGGTTTCGAAAATTACTGCCCGCACCTGTGATAAATTCAGCACATTTGCTTCTCTCAGTTTTGAACGTAAATCCCCCTCGGTAACACGGGCTTTTTTCAGGTTTTCCTGAAGTATTTCATTTCCGTCCATTAGTAGCAAGGGCGAGTTATCCACATGATCACTTACAATTTTAAACCTCCGTAGGTAGGCGACGCTAATCTGTAAAGCGTAAATAGCAGCCAGGCCTACAATGCCCTCAATTAAGGCAACAGAGGAACTTAAAAGTGTTGAAGCGATGATGGAGCCCACAGCTACAGTCATGGCAAAATCGAAACTGGACATTTTTGAAAAACTCCGTTTTCCGACTATGCGCGTGAATAGAATTACAGCCACATAAATGCCAATCCCCGTTAAACAAATTGCTGCCAGTGCTTCCCAGGAGCTGCCAAACCATTTTTCCATTCGATTAAATTTTTATCAAGGTACAACAAAGAAAAATTATCCTCCAATTTGCTCACCTCCATTAATGTGAATCACCTGTCCCGTCATGTAGCTGCTGTCTTCTGAAGCCAGAAACACATAAGCCGGCGCAACTTCTGAAGGTTGGCCGGCCCTGCCCATCGGCACCTTTTTTCCGAAGTCTTTCACATCGTCGAATGTTGAGGGAATTAGCGGAGTCCAGATAGGTCCTGGCGCAACGGCATTTACTCTTATTTTTTTGTCTACCAGCATTTTTGAAAGGGACCTGGTGAAAGTGGTGATTGCACCTTTGGTGCTGGAATAGTCCAGCAGGTGACTGCTCCCGCGATAGGAAGTTACAGAGGTGGTGTTGATGATGCAGTCGTTTTCTTTAAGATGTTTAACCGCTTCTTTTGCAATAA
This sequence comes from Autumnicola psychrophila, assembly GCF_031846645.1. Classification (NCBI taxonomy): domain Bacteria; kingdom Pseudomonadati; phylum Bacteroidota; class Flavobacteriia; order Flavobacteriales; family Flavobacteriaceae; genus Autumnicola; species Autumnicola psychrophila. The sequence continues at coordinate 113,944 of NZ_JAVRHN010000011.1, read as the reverse complement.
AAAAGTAAGGATAGATATTCGTTTCAAAAGTTTCCTTCATCTGCTCTGTAGAAACATCTTCTATGTTACTTTTCGGAAATTGTACCGCGGCATTATTCACCAGAATATTTAGGTTACTAAATTCTGAAACACACTTCTGTAATGCTTCTTTACAGAAGGATTCATCTTTAAGATCACCTTCAATAATTAAACATTTTTGTCCCTCATCTTCCACCATCTTTTTAGTCTCTAGCGCATCTTCATCTTCTGCGAGGTAAACAATGGCAACATCAGCACCTTCCCGGGCAAAATGTACGGCAACACTGCGTCCAATTCCGCTGTCACCACCAGTAATAAAGGCTGTTTTTCCTTTAAGTTTTTCGCTGCCTTTGTAATTATCCCTTATAATTTTTGGTTCAGGATTCATTTTATGCTGTTCTCCCGGCTGGGATTGATCCTGTTCCGGAAAATTTTTCGATTGTGTCATATCTTTATTTTTATTCTGAATTGTTGCATGTGCCTTCTTAAAGAGCAGGTCGATATTTGCCAATTTTCGACCTCCCCTTAAACTTTTACCAAAACCGGAATCTAAAATTAAGAAGTGTAGCACCAAAAAAAATGTTAAGCGGTACTAAGTCTTTCTAAACAACCCCAGATAGCAGAAATTTCAGAAGCTAATTAATATCTTAGCGGAATGGATTCAATATTAAAAATCGGACATAGGGGCGCAAAAGGGCTTTTAGCTGAAAATACTCTCGAAAGCATTCAGCTGGCGCTGGATTTTGGCATGGACATGATAGAAATTGATGTTCACAAATGTTCTTCAGGAGAAATCGTAGTGATTCATGATTTTACGCTGGACCGCACTACCAATGGCAGTGGTGAAATAGCCACTAAAAGTTGGGAAGAGTTGAAAAAACTGGAGATTTCCGGAAGGTACAAGATTCCGTTACTTACTGAAGTCCTGGATTTGATTGAAGGAAAATGTACGATAAATATTGAATTAAAAGGTTCAAATACGGCAGTAGCCACCTGCAAAATTGTTCAGGATTATATAGATAGTAGGAACTGGAATTATTCCGACTTTATTATTTCGAGTTTTCAGGTAAATGAACTTTTTAAAGCACGAAAATTTAGTGAAGAAATTCCAATAGGTGTTTTGAGCAAAGCAAATATTTCAGAAGCTATTAAAATAGGAAAAGACCTGAAGGCACTGGCCATTCATCCATCCATAGGAATTGTGACACAAAATAATATAAAGCAGACTAAAAATGCAGGTTTTAAAGCAATTGTCTGGACCGTAAATGAGCCTGATGCTATTGCCAGAATGAAACAATGTGGTGTCGACGGAATTATATCTGACTTTCCTGACAGGTTTTAGGTTGAAGTGAAGAGTGAAGTGATAGTTTAAAAGTGAAAGAGAAAATAGGAGAGAGGAAAGATTTCGGGAGAATGTGGACAACTTTTTTGATTATGATTTTTGAACCTATTGCGAACACCGGAAATTTTGATAATTGATAATTGATAATTGAGTATGCAGTATGATATCTTAATAGTAGGAGGAGGGGCCGCGGGTTTTTTTGCGGCTATAAATGCTGCAGAAATGAATCCCGGGGCGAAAATTGCCATTTTAGAACGTGGGAAGGAAGTACTTTCTAAAGTACGGATTTCCGGTGGTGGTCGCTGCAACGTTACTCATGCCGAATTTCTTCCGAAGGAGCTTGTAAAGAATTATCCGAGGGGAGAAAAGGAACTTCGGGGTCCTTTTCATCAGTTTATGACAGGAGATACGATCGCCTGGTTCGAAGAACGGGGAATAGAGCTTAAAATTGAAGAAGACGGAAGGATGTTTCCGGTTTCAGATACTTCAGAAACCATAATCAACTGCTTTTTATCAGAAGCTGAAAGGCTTAAAGTGCAAATATTAAAAAACGAATCTGTAAAAAGCCTGGTTTGGAAAAACCCGTACTGGAAAGTGAGCACTCCAAAAAGCACATTATCGGCCTCTAAAGTTTTGATTGCCACAGGAAGCAATCCCAAAATCTGGAATTTTCTCGAAAAGCTTGGTCATAGCATATCCCCGGCGGTTCCGTCGCTTTTCACCTTCAATATAAAAGATAAACGGATTGCAGACCTTCCGGGAATTTCCACATATGCCGAAGTTAAAGTTCAGGGAGCAAAACTTCAGGATGAAGGGCCGCTTTTGATAACGCATTGGGGATTAAGCGGCCCCGCAATTTTACGATTATCGGCCTGGGGAGCGCGGGAACTTCATGATATGGATTATACATTCAGGATTCAGGTAAACTGGTTACCCGGATTTTCTTCCGAAGAAATTCTGGAGAAAATGAAAGCGTTAAAATTTGAACTTGCAAAACAGCAGGTGCTTAAAAATGCCCAATTTGAACTTCCGAAGCGATTATGGCAAAATCTTGTGATTGCCGCCAAAATAGAACCTACCGTGACTTGGGCAGATATTAATAAAGATCAACTTCTTGATCTTGCACAGCAACTTACCGAGGCTGTTTTTAAAGTCAACGGAAAAAGTACTTTTAAAGAAGAGTTTGTAACTGCCGGTGGCATCGATCTTAAAGAGGTGAACTTTAAAACTTTTGAAAGTAAAGTACTAAAAAATCTGTTTTTTGCGGGAGAAGTACTAAATATTGATGCTGTGACGGGAGGTTTTAACTTTCAGAACGCGTGGACGGGCGGCTTTCTCGCTGCAAAAGCAATGACTTCTACAGCTTAATTAAGACGCCAGATTTCAAAATTAATTATTGCTGCAAACAATACCCAAACTGCATAGGGAACCAGAAGATATGCTGCACGATCGCTTATTATTTTAAACCATTTTATGGTGATAATCAATAGTATAAAAAGTGCGATTATGTCCAACAAGGCCCAAAAAGGTTTATGCAGTCCAAAGAATAATATAGACCAGAAGGCATTGAGCAATAATTGGAATCCGAAGTGATAAAGAGCAACTTTTACCCATTTATGATAAAAGCCTTTGTGCCATACAATCCCCGCAGATATGCCCATAAGTATATACATAAGTAGCCATACCGGGCCAAAAATCCATTCCGGCGGGTTAAAAGAGGGCTTGTCCAGTTGCGTATACCAATCTGTAATTCCGGTTTGTGTAGCCAACGAAGCTATAAACCCGAAAAGCAGGCAAATTGCTACGGCTATAGAACTTCTTATGATTAAATTCTGGCTCATGCTGGGTGTATTCTTTACTAAAATAGAAATTTATTTGAATTTCTTCTTCATCCGGGGCTAACATAAAAGATTATCTTTGTTAAAATTTTCAAGATGACTGAAAAGGATTTTATTCCGAAGAAATATTCAGAAAGTATTGAGGAGGGAAGTGTTTCCTGGCAGGCTCCAAGTAATATCGCATTGGTGAAATACTGGGGTAAAAAGGAGCATCAGATTCCCGCAAATCCATCGGTAAGTTTTACGCTGAAGAATTGTAGGACAATTACGAGACTGGATTTTTCACGAAAGCAAAATCAGGAAGATTTCGAATTTGAAGTGTTTTTTGAAGGGAATAAAAAAGAAGATTTTAAACCCAAAATCAGGACGTTTTTTGAAAGAATTGTCCAGTATTCTCCTTTTCTGAAAGACTACAAATTCGAAATCCATTCAGAAAATACATTTCCGCACAGTAGCGGAATTGCTTCTTCGGCAAGCGGAATGAGCGCAGTGGCGCTGTGTGTTATGAGCCTGGAGAAAAAACTAAATCCCGAAATTTCTGAAGATTTCTTTAGAAAAAAAGCCTCTTTTTTGGCGAGGTTGGGATCTGGCAGTGCCTGCAGAAGTATTGAAGGTGATCTTGTGGTTTGGGGTGAACACCGGGAAATAGCTGATAGCAGCAATTTATTCGGAGTAAATTATACTGATGAGGTTCATGATAATTTTAGAAATTATCAGGATACAATCCTGCTGGTTGATAAAGGCCGGAAGGAAGTAAGTAGCAGTGTTGGCCATAATTTGATGCACAACCATCCTTTTGCCGAAGCCAGATTTGCACAGGCTCACGATAATCTTTCGATGCTAAAGCCGGTTTTTGCTGAAGGTGATCTTGGAAAGTTTATTGAAATTGTAGAAAGTGAGGCTCTTACGTTGCATTCTATGATGATGAGTAGCCGCCCTTATTTTATCCTTATGAAACCAAATACGCTGGAGATTATCAACAAGATTTGGAACTTTAGAAAAAGTACAAATTTGCCCGTTTGTTTTACGCTGGATGCCGGTGCGAACGTACATGTGCTCTATCCTGAAAAAGATAAAGTAAAAGTTTTAGAATTCATTAAAAATGAGTTAGTTGCGTATTGCGAAAATGGGCACTATATTTGCGATTCGGTAGGAAGCGGCGCAAAGCAATTGTCAAATGATAATTGATAATTGACAATGGAGAGAGAAAAATGGAGAGAGAAAATGCGATAAGAAAAAAGAGCTTTCTATTCTCTGTAAAAGTTGTTACTTTGTATAAGTTTTTGGTTTCTACGAAGAAGGAGTTTGTGATGTCTAAGCAACTACTAAGGTCGGGAACGGCAATAGGAGCATTGGTAAGGGAAGCTGAACAAGCAGAAAGTAGAGCAGATTTTATTCATAAGCTATCCATAGCACTAAAGGAGGCGAATGAAACGGAATATTGGCTTGATTTATTGAAGGCGACGGAATATCTAAATCAAGAACAGTATGAGGAGTCGCAAAAGGACATAAAGGAGATTTTGAAATTATTGATTGCTATAGTTAAGAAGATGAAGCAGAAATAATTGTCAATTTTCCATTAACAATTGTCAATTTACATTTATGAAAGGACCTTTATTTTATTCGAAAATTTTACTCTTTGGGGAGTACGGGATCATCAAAGATTCCAAGGGTTTATCTATTCCCTATAATTTTTATAACGGGGCCTTAAAAGTTTCTGAAGATCCTTCTGAAGCAGCTAAAAAATCTAACGACAATTTAAAGAATTTTGCCGGCTACTTAAAAACGCTGGAGGAGAGGCTTCCTGAGCTAGTTCATTTTGATTTTAAAAGCCTTAATAAGGATATAGAAAAAGGAATGTACTTTGATTCCAGTATTCCGCAGGGATACGGAGTTGGTAGTAGCGGTGCCCTTGTTGCCGCGATCTATGATAAGTATGCGACAGATAAAATTACCGTTCTTGAAAATCTAACCCGTGACAAGCTTTTAAAACTAAAGAAGATTTTTGGAGAAATGGAGTCTTTTTTCCACGGAAAATCTTCAGGTTTGGATCCGTTAAATTCCTATTTAAGTATTCCTATTTTAATTAATTCCAAAGATAACATCGAGCCGGCAGGGATTCCTTCTCAAACCGAAAAAGGAACAGGTGCTGTTTTCTTATTAGACAGTGGTATTACAGGTGAGACTGGACCTATGGTGAGTATCTTTATGGAAAACATGAAGCAGGAGCCTTTCAGGAAAATGCTTAAAAATCAGTTTGTAAAGCATACAGATGCTTGTGTGGAAGATTTCTTAAAGGGCGATGTAAAATCACTTTTCACAAACGTTAAAAGTCTTTCTAACGTTGTGTTGGATAACTTCAAGCCAATGATTCCAGCTAAATTTCATGAAATCTGGAAACGGGGTATTGATACGAATGATTATTACCTCAAACTCTGTGGTTCTGGTGGCGGCGGTTATATTCTCGGTTTTACAGAAGATATAGAAAAAGCTAAAAAGGCTTTAAAAGGTTATAACTTAGAAGTGGTTTATAACTTCTAAAACTTCAGTTACATGGCGGCCTTAATGAACAAACGCTTTTTATTGAAGCTACTAAGTTTGTTCTCCGTAGTTCGCGGTTACAACATTTTAATTGTTGTTATTGCCCAATACCTTACTTCAGCATTTATACTTGCACCAGAGCTTCCTTTGCGGGAAATCTTTTTTGATGATAATTTATTTTTTTTGATACTTTCCACGGCAACGGTTATTGCTTCTGGTTATATCATCAATAATTTTTATGACAGTGAAAAAGATCTTATAAATCGTCCTAAGAAGACGATGTTAGATCGCGTTGTGAGTCAGCGTACAAAGCTTTCGGTTTATTTTATTCTGAATTTTGCGGCCATTTTCTTTGCCAGTTACGTGTCTTTTAGGGCAGTGGTTTTCTTTTCACTATATATTTTTGTGATCTGGTTTTATTCCCACCGTCTCAAGAAGATTTTGTTTGTGGGAAATCTGGTAGCTTCCATTCTTTCTATTACGCCGTTTTTCGCCATTTTCATCTATTACAAAAATTTTGAAACTGTCATTTTTATTCACGCTACTTTTCTTTATTTAATGATTGTAATGCGGGAATTGGTTAAAGATCTGGAAAATATGCCGGGTGATATGGCTCAGAATTATCGTACTATTCCTTTAGTGTACGGTGAAAAGTGGAGTAAATTTTTCCTGGCAATCCTTACGTTTCTTGCCCTAATTCCCATTATGCTATTAACCACGACGTTTGAAACCGGTTATATGGATTATTATTTCTATGTTTCTTGTCTTTTTTTGATCCTGTTTTTGCTGTTTCTCTACTTCAGTAAAGCGAAATGGCAATATTTATTATTGCATAACATTCTTAAACTTATTATTGTAGCCGGTGTTTTCAGTATTCTTTTAATAGATATGGACGAGGTACTTAACCGTGTATTCTAAAATTTCTTCGGAAGAGATATAGGATCCTTTGCGTTTAAAAATTTTAACAATAACTTAGTTAACTCACAATCTAACCAGTATCTTTGCAAAAAATATCAGTATGAGCAGGAACGATAAATCTTCAGGAGGAAAAATGAGCGGAAGGCAAGGTGGTGGAGAACGAAAAAAATCTTATTCCAGGGGAAATGCTCCCGTTAAGAAAAATACAGAAGCTAAAGAAAAGTCGAAATCTTCTTCAGCTTCTGATGGAATTCGTCTGAATAAATATATTGCTAATGCCGGAGTCTGCTCAAGACGGGATGCCGATATTTATATTTCTTCGGGAAATGTGACGGTAAATGGAAAAACCGTAACAGAAATGGGTTATAAGGTTCAGCTGAATGATGATGTGAAGTTTGACGGCCGCAGTTTAAACCCTGAAAAACCTGAATACTTTCTACTGAATAAACCAAAAGGCTTTTTTACTACTGGAAGCGTGGTGAAAGGAGGGCGTACCGTAATGGATATTATGGGTAAGGCTTCAAAATCCAAACTTGATCCTGTAGGAAAACTGGATACGCAGGCCATGGGGCTTTTGTTATTCACCAACGACGGCACATTGGCTAAAAGCCTTGCAAAACCAAAGAACGGAATCAGGCAGATTTATCATTTAGAACTAAATAAAGTCCTTAGCCAGGAAGACCTGGAGAAAATAAGGGAAGGTGTTTTTGTAGATAGGACCAAACTTATCGTTCAGGATGTGAGTTATGTCACCGACAGACCCAAGAATGAAGTTGGCCTGGAAATTAAAAGTATAAAGCCACATATTGTTCAGAAGTTATTTAAAACCCTTGGCTACGAAATTGTGAAAATGGACAGGGTGGTATACGGCGGACTTACTAAAAAGGATCTACCAAGAGGACACTATCGTTCTCTTACACAGCAGGAGTTAATAAATCTGAAAAATCTTTAAAGGAACTTCTGTAGGACGAAAATTGCCATTTTGAAGGGTTCATTTAAATTTTGAATTTTATATTCTAAATTGTTTTGATCCTAAAAAGGACAATTTTGTCACTCGAATTCTGAGTTTTCTTTCAGAAAAGGCTGGAGTTGGGTTTAAAAAGGTGCTTGTCTCTTATAGCCTATAAAATGCATCAACTCCCTGATTTAATGCGTTATTTCTTATCAAAAGTTGGCACTTATTAGAGGTCATTTACATTTCAAAATTCAGAATTTAGATTTTTTCACTCCAGAAAATAACAGAGGTCGATAATTGCCATTTTTCAGTTATGGCTCTCTGGATACTGCTACAGAAAATTATTATAATGATTAGCGGTAAAAATTTACGCTCTTATAATAAATTACTTTTTATACATTTGCATCAGTTTTATTTCAACAAAAAAGCTAAAACTACTGATGACCTATATTTTAAAGGGTTGAATAAGATTCTTTTTCATCCCGAAAAAATACATTCCACGTATTGCAGCCGGTTTCCCGTAGAGGGGAAGCTACGACTACTGTTCCCTCAGTTTTTCTTAACAATAATTTATAAATCAAATTTCCTGATAGTATAAATTAATACCTAATTTCTCTCTTTTAAAAATTAAATCAAACCATTGAATACTAAGTATAGCGATCTCATAGACCAAACCTATTATTTCCCGCAAGAGGAATTTAAATTAGAAGAAAATAGCCTCCATTTTCACAATATCGATCTCATGGAACTTGTGGAGAAATATGGTGCACCCTTAAAATTCACTTATTTACCCAAAATTTCTGAAAATATTGGTCGTGCGAAAGGCTGGTTTAAAGCAGCGATAGAAAAACACGATTATAAAGGGAAATATAATTATTGCTATTGTACTAAAAGCTCACATTTTGAGCATGTATTAAACGAAGCACTTAAAAATGATATTCATATCGAGACCTCTTCGGCCTTTGATATTAATATAGTGGAGAATCTGAAGGCTTCCGGAAAGATCACCGATGACACTTATGTAATCTGTAATGGATTTAAGAGGGATCAATATATTTCAAATATTTCCGAATTAATTAATGGCGGCCATAAGAACTGCATCCCGATAATTGACAATTATGAGGAGATAGATCTTTTGTCAGAAAATATAAATGGTGATTTTGAAGTAGGGATAAGAATCGCTTCAGAGGAAGAGCCTAAGTTTGAATTTTATACTTCCCGTCTCGGGATTGGATATAAAAATATTGTTCCGTTTTATAATCAGAAAATTAAGGACAACGATGAAGTGAATCTTAAAATGCTTCACTTTTTCATAAACACCGGGATTCGGGATACAGCATATTATTGGAATGAACTTAATAAATGTTTAAAAGTTTACACCAGCCTTAAAAAGGTATGCCCAAGTTTGGATAGCCTTAATATTGGCGGCGGATTTCCTATAAAAAACTCTCTGGCATTTGATTATGATTACGCCTATATGGTAGATGAAATTATTAATCAGATCAAACTTGCCTGTGAAGAGGCAGATGTGGATGTTCCGCATATTTTTACAGAATTCGGAAGTTTTACTGTAGGTGAAAGTGGCGGTGCGATTTATGAAATTTTATACCAGAAACAACAGAATGACCGTGAAAAATGGAATATGATAAATTCTTCATTTATCACCACACTTCCTGATACCTGGGCAATTAGTAAGAAATTTGTGATGCTTGCAGTTAATCGCTGGAACGAAGAATACGAACGCGTTCTTCTTGGCGGATTAACCTGCGATAGTGACGATTATTACAATTCTGAACAGAATACCAATGCGATTTACCTTCCGAAGTTTAGGAGGGACAAACCGCTTTACATAGGATTTTTTAATACAGGTGCCTACCAGGAAACAATAGGCGGCTTTGGAGGCTTGCAACATTGCCTTATTCCGCAGCCTAAACATATTCTTATAGATAGAGATGAAGAAGGCACAATTACCACCGAAGTTTTCAGTAAACAACAAAATGTGGAAGATATGCTGAATATATTGGGTTATGCATCAGGCAATTGAATTTAAAATTTATAAATTAGTTCTCATAAAATTTCAGTTTAAAACAATCAACAATTAACGATGAGCAAAAAGAATTACGCAGGCATACCAGATAAATATGCTCGTATAGACGACGCAAAAGTGGTATTAATTCCTGTTCCTTATGATGGGACCAGTACCTGGCAAAAAGGAGCAGATAAAGGTCCTGATGCATTTTTGGAAGCTTCAGAGAACATGGAGCTTTATGATATTGAAACCCGCAGTGAGGTGTATAAGAAAGGAGTTTACCTTGCTCCCCCGGTGACAGAAGATTCTTCTCCCGAGAAAATGGTTGAGGCGGTTTACAAAACCACTAAAAACTACATTAAACAGGACAAATTTGTAACCCTTTTTGGAGGGGAGCATTCTATTTCTATAGGCTCTATTCGTGCTTTTAATGAGGCTTTTGAAGAATTAACCGTTGTACAGTTTGATGCTCATGCAGATCTTCGCCCGGAGTATGAAGGGTCTAAATGCAATCATGCCTGCGCGGTTCACGAAGCCAGTAAAACTACAAACCTTGTGCAGATAGGAATCCGCTCTATGGACATTTCTGAAACTGACCACATGGACGAGAATCAGGTTTATTTTGCTCATGATTTATATGAAGACTGGCAGGAGGATGCTATTGGACAAATGACGCCAAACGTTTTTATCACAATAGATTTGGATGCTTTCGATCCATCTATTCTCCCTTCTACGGGAACTCCGGAGCCGGGAGGATTGTTTTGGTACGAAACGCTGGAATTCCTGAAAACCATGTTCAAAAAGAAAAATGTTGTAGGCTTTGATATTGTAGAGTTAAACCCGAATAAAAGTGATAAATCTTCAGATTTCCTTGCGGCCAAACTTTACTATAAGATGTTGAGCTACAAATTTAAATATGCAAATTTTAACGAAGAAGACGAAGATGAGTAAAGGAGCGATCTCCCAATTTATAGAAAAATATTATTTACATTTTAATTCCGCAGCGCTTGTAGATGCGGCCAAAGATTACGAAAAGCAGCTGGAAAAAGGCTCCAAAATGCTGGTTTCACTGGCAGGAGCAATGAGTACGGCAGAGCTGGGTAAGATTTTTGCTGAAATGATCCGTCAGGACAAGGTGCAAATCGTTTCCTGTACGGGAGCCAACCTGGAAGAGGATGTAATGAACCTTGTGGCGCATTCACATTATAAGCGAGTGCCAAATTACCGGGATCTTACGCCAAAAGAGGAGTGGGAACTTTTGGAAAAAGGGCTAAATCGTGTAACCGATACCTGTATTCCTGAAGAAGAAGCTTTCCGTAGAATTCAGCAGCATATTGTAAAAATATGGAAAGATGCCGAAGAAAAGGGAGAACGTTATTTTCCGCATGAATTCGTTTACAAATTAGTGCTTTCAGGAGTTTTGGAAGAATATTACGAAATCGATCTAAAGGATTCCTGGATATATGCTGCTGCAGAAAAAAATCTGCCTATGGTTGTTCCTGGTTGGGAAGACAGTACTTTAGGGAATATCTTCGCTTCCTATTGCTTAAAAGGAGAACTGAAGCCTTCTACCATGAAATCTGGGATTGAGTATATGACTTTCCTTGCCGACTGGTATACAGATAATTCCAAGGATGGAATTGGATTCTTCCAGATTGGTGGTGGTATCGCCGGGGATTTTCCAATATGTGTGGTGCCAATGCTTTATCAGGATATGGAAAGAACAGATACTCCTTTCTGGAGTTATTTCTGCCAGATTTCAGACTCCACGACCAGTTATGGATCATATTCCGGAGCTGTTCCAAACGAGAAAATTACATGGGGAAAATTGGATATCGATACTCCAAAACATATTATAGAAAGTGATGCTACCATTGTAGCGCCACTGGTTTTTGCATATTTACTGGATATGTAGATTTGCTTATAAACAAACCGGGGGTCTAAAAGGCACAATATCGTCCTGCTGAAGATTTGAGCCAGATGAATAATTCCTTTTAGACTCTTTTTTATTTGTTGAAATGAAGAAATTGTTAAATCATGTCTGTTTAGTCCTTTTGCTTTTTCTTACTTCCTGCCATATTCCTTCCTATACTTTTGATCCACGATCTACCAGGTCTGCTATAAAATTTGAAGAAGGCAAATATCTTCTGAATGACATTAAGGCTCCGGAAAGTATCAGGGGAAAGCTTGAAGTAATGGTCACAGAAGAAATTTCGCAGTATCTGCAGGATGAAATCACATTAGTAAGGAATGCAAGGGGAGTCTTTATTCCTTTTACTATTTCAGAAAATCCAGATGCAGAATTTCTTGAACGTTTAAAAACAGGAACATCTGGTTATGACTATTTGATAAATGTTAAGACAGATATCCTTAGTGAAGATATTAGTGACATAGAAGTGGGAAATATTCAGAATTCAGAAGAAAATCTGGTAAGCGTATCTTTGGAAATATTCGACTTGCAGTCCGCTCAAAGTATATATTTTCAGAAAGTTACAGGACATCTTTCTGCCAGGGACGACAGTAAGGATTTCTCGTTTGCCAAAGGATCAAAAAGCATGATCGTGAAAAGCCTTAAGAAAATCCTGAAAAGGATCGAAAAGCGGCATATCCTGTAATGCTCAACTTGCCGCTATTAACAGAGATTTACCAAAAATTACCATAGAACAATTATCTTATTGTCTGATATTGTGCAAACAATTGCCGTCCCTCAATTGTTGAATAATATAATGAATATGAGTAACTGGATCATTTTTTCAATTGGATTTGTAGCCCAATTGCTGTTTTCTGCAAGGCTTATAATGCAATGGTTTCTTTCTGAAAAGGCAAAAAAGGTAGAAACCCCCGTTGTATTCTGGAAACTCAGTTTGTTGGCTTCTGTTCTGCTTTTTACGTATGGATATTTGCGTGAAGACCTGGCAATTATGATGGGGCAGTTCCTGATCTACGGAGTCTATTGGAGAAATTTGGACATTCAGGGCGAGTGGAAGAACAGGAACATCTTCTTTAAAGCATTTGTAGTAGTCTTACCTATTTTAATTCTCACTTATATTCTATTCTTCGGAAAACTAAACTGGGGGGATTTAGTAAAAGGAGAGCATCTTGCGCCCTGGCTCATAGCTCTGGGGATATTTGGGCAATTGGTATACACCGCCCGCTTTTTTTATCAATGGTATTATGCTGAAAAAACCCAGGAATCTTGCCTGCCGCAGGGATTTTGGGTGTTGAGTTTAATAGGTTCTTCTCTTCTGCTTACCTATGGAATATTCCGGTATGATCCGGTTTTAATTTCTGCACATTTTTTTGGAGGTTTGATTTATATGCGGGATATATATCTTTCCCGGAATACTGAAGTTGAGGTTAAGCCGTAAATTTTTTTCTCTGAAAAACCTCCCAAATAAGAACAGAAAAAACCACCAGGTACTCCAGCGCTACCAGCCATAAATTTTCCTGAAATTCCGGATTACTGTAGGCTGAATAACTCAAAATTACAACAAGCGTCCAAACCAGTATGTACCGATAATTGCCAAATATTGATAGGAGCAGTGGCGTGGCAAGATACCAGGGATGAATGGTCGTACTTAGAAAAAAATAGAAGGAAATGCCCAACATCATAGATGCTATCAGAATTTGGGAATTCTCATTTCTTCGGAAGAAGGCGAAATGGATTAAAATTGCGGTAGTAATTACCGGAAGTATTATTCCGGCATAGCGAATAACATTGAAGCCGGCAAGCTCAAACCCTATCCAGCGGAGCACGTAAAAAACACTTGCATTATATTCAAATTTCTGAAACCACAGACCAATGCTCTGGAAAAAATTCTGAAAAAATTCTGAAGATAAAAAAGGAAGAAAAGTAACTGCTGCTGTAGCAATGGTAATAAGGTAGAATCCGCTGAGTTTCTTAAAATCAATTTTCTCAAAAAAAGAGCTATTTATTCTGTCAATTTCGCGCTCAGGTTTTTTGAAATACCTTAGAAATAGCGGAAGAAAAAGCAGGGGCAAAAGTTTTATTGAAATGGAAATTCCGAGTAAAACAGCACTGGGAATCCATTTTCTAAGATGCAGGAGATAAAGTGACCAGATAAGGAAAAACAGCATTATACCTTCAAAATGTAAATTACCGGTAAGTTCTATAATAATAAACGGATTCAGGATATACCAGAAGATCCTGTGCGCCGGCAACTTTAGGTATAATAATAATTTTCTTCCGAAGTAAAGTATACCGAGATCTGCAGCGATTATAAAGCTGCGCATCGCAATAACAGAACCTGGAATACTCTCTCCGGAAAGCCAGGACGAGGCAGCAAAAAGTAGTTGATTAACCGGAGGATAACTAGTGTAATTTCCGGCACTAAGGCTGCCCATTCCATTGATCAACTTTTGTCGTATTTCTGTGCCTCCCGCAAATGTTTTCAGTAACTCATAAGGGGTGTTCAGATACGGGTTTATACCTTCAGCAACTGAATTGCCATCCCAGATAAAGCGGTAGAAATCCTGGGATAAATTTGGAAAAGCTACTAAAAAAATAAGCCGAAAAACTATAGCGGCGATGGCCAGGAACAAGAAATTACGCTTTTCAAGCTGAATAAGTTTAAAACTGACAGCAAAAAGTGCTGCGTAAAGAGTGATTAGTTTTATAAAATCTGTTCGCTCCAGGTCATAGCTAAATGCAAAATAGAAAGCAATTCCAGATAGAAGGAGCAGGAGTGAAAACTTATGGTATTTTAGAAATTGCAGGTCCATCTGGTTTTTTTCCAGACCTCACAGGGCTCCAAAACCTGTGCGGTCTATGGAATTTGTATCGATTTAAAAACCACGAATCCAAAGCCGGCAAACAGCATTAAATGAAAGATTAGCAGGCTAAAATCATTTAGTGCAAAAGCGCTGTAAATAGCAAAACCGAAATAAAGGAAAAGCAGGAATTCGATAATAATATTGGCTGAAAATTTTTTACTGATGTATTTATTGCTTTGCCGGGTGCCTTTCAGCGAATCGAGGTTAAATTTAGGTGTTCTAATAAAGTCCGACTTCTTGCCAAAATGGCCTTCCAGAACCGCGAGGGAATTGTGAACTGAGAATCCCATTGCGACCGAAAAAAATGTGAAAAACATTCCGATAAAGCGAAAGAAGCTTCTAATGCCTTTTCCGTGAATTCTGGAATATGCGATATAGTAACAGAAGAAGAAGATAATCGTACTTATTGCAAAAAAAGCGACTACATTAAAGTACCAGCTAAATTGCGGGTTGTTATTTTTTATAAAAAGAACAGGTACACTTAAAACCCCAAGCAAAAGAACGTTAAGGAACATACTGGAATTTAATAAATGAAAAAATGCGTGGAACTTCGTTCTTCCCGGAATGGTTGAACTTCTAAAAATTTTCCAGTAATTTTTCCTGAAATTCTCTGCGCCGCCTTTATTCCATCGAAATTGCTGGGATTTTGCGGCGCTCATCACCACGGGGAGTTCGGCGGGAGTTTCCACGTTTTCAAGATATTTGAATTTCCAGTTTTTAAGCTGTGCCCGGTAACTCAAATCCAGGTCTTCAGTTAGCGTATCGCCGCTCCAGTTTCCGGCTTCCAGAATGCATTGCTTTCTCCAGATTCCCGCAGTCCCGTTGAAGTTTATAAAATGTTTTCCGAAGTTTCTGCCGGTTTGCTCAAGGATAAAATGAAAGTCGAGGGCAAAAGCCTGTATTTTGGTAAGCAGTGAATAATTGCGGTTTAAATGACCCCAGCGGGTTTGAACTACCCCAATTTCAGGGTTTTTAAAGTGCGGAACAGTTTTCAAAAGCCAGTCTTTCTTCGGCATAAAATCTGAATCAAAAATTGCTATAAATTCGCCTTTTGCAATTTCCAGTCCCTCTTTTAAAGCACCGGCTTTAAATCCTGTACGATTTGTTCGGGTAATGTGCTTAATGTCGAGTCCGTTTTTTTGAAGTTTTCGAATAATTTCAGCGGTTTTTGCTAAAGATTCATCAGTAGAATCATCCAGAACCTGGATTTCAAATTTTTCTGAAGGATATTCAATTTCAGCTATATTTTTCAGCAGGCGTTCTACCACGTACAGTTCATTGTAAAGAGGAAGTTGAATGGTCACAAAGGGAATCTCTTCGGAATTAGAAAAATCAAATTTCTCTGAAGTGTCAACGGCTTTTTTCGCTTTTAAGTAATTCAGCAATAACTGAAGCTGCGAAATGCTGTAAAAAAAAATGAGCAGCAGTGCCAGTGTATAAAGTATGATAATTACCAAATCCATTACTTAAAACTATATTTAAAAATCCAGCTCAGGATTTTTACTCCTGCAAAGATAGCACCTTTCACGGTGCCAGAAACTTTTGAGATGCCAATGCGGTTTTTGTAATGCACAGGAACTTCCTTGTAAGAAAGATTTTGTCGGAGAACTTTTAGCTGCATTTCTATTGTCCAGCCATAAGTTTTGTCCTGCATCTTCAGCGCCAGCAGTTTTTCATATTTTATAGCCCGGAAAGGCCCGAGATCTGTAAATTTTGCATTAAAAAAGAGCTTCATTAAAGAGGTCGCAAGCCAGTTCCCGAAGATTTGCGGAAAGGTCATCGCACCTTTTTCACGCCACTTTTTGACTCGGGCACCAATAACGAAATCTATATCTTCTTCTATAATGAGATCCACAAGATTTGCCAATTCTGAAGGATAATCACTGTAATCACCATCTAAAAAAACCACAATATCGGGTTTGGTGCCTTGGGTTGACAAATATTCTATGCCCTTCAGGCAGGCATAGCCGTAACCTTTCCTTTTTTCTGATAAAACAGTCGCTCCGGCAGCTTCAGCGTTCTCTCTTGTGGCATCTGTGGAGTTATTGCTCACGACAACTATCTCATCTACGATTTTTGGAACCTCGGCAACTACTTTTCCTATAGAGGCTTCTTCGTTGTAAGCAGGAATAATAACTTTAATCAGGTGAGGCATCAAAAATGGCAATTTTCGGCATTATATATAAAAGGAGACCCTAAATTTTCAGCAAATAAAAGGTTTTGCCTGCAAATTATTTGCTTTTTTGGTTAATCAAATCCATCAGGTCAACATCATTTCCTAGAAGAACTTCTTCAGAATTAATTCTGCCTTCCTGAGGTCCGTTTTCAAGCTTTAATACTCCGCGTGGACAAACTGCAGAGCAAATTCCGCAGCCTACACAGCTGGAACGAACAATATTCTCTCCCTTTTGCGCATAAGCCCTTACATCTATACCCATTTCGCAATACGTGGAGCAATTTCCGCAGGAAATACACTGCCCGCCGTTGGTGGTAATCCTAAAACGGGAAAACAACCGCTGCTGCATTCCTAAAATTGCCGCCATTGGGCAGCCAAACCGACACCAGACCCGGTTTCCGAAAATTGGATAAAATCCCACCCCAATAACTCCTGAAAATGCAGCACCAATTAAAAACCCGTACCATTGCCGCAGTTGTCCGCCATGAAAAAAGAAGATATTGCTGTTCCCGCTAAAGTAATTGATGCTGATAATTGCCAAAATCACCACCAGGAATCCTACAGCAGCATATTTGGCATCTTTAGCCAGTTGATCTCTCTTAAAGATCATAATAAGTGCGAACAGAAGCGTTAAGAAACCAGCCGAGCCCCAGAGAAAAACATCCCTGGAAAGCCATGTTTCTGAAGGGTTTTCACTTAAAAAACTATACACCACCGCAATGGTCATCACAACAACAAACACGAGGACACTGTGGATGATCCAACGTTCAAATTTCCACGATCCCAGGGATTTATCGGAAAGGTGACGGTAAGGATCACCGGCTGTTTCTGCGAGACCGCCACAGCCGCAAACCCACGAACAATACCAGCGTTTGCCATATTTATAAGTTAGGATTGGAGTAATGATAAACACGAAAACTATCCCAAAAACGAGCATAATCATTCCGACATTTCCTGCGGAAAAAAATCCTTCCAGCTTATAATCTGCAAAAAGATCGTAGTTCAACGGCCAGATATTTACCGGATTAAAGTACGGCTGATTTAACCGCATAAGGATTTCCGGAATTAAAAATGCAAACCCAAGCTGAAAGAACATTACGGAAAATGTACGCAGTACTTCGTAGCGGTTGTGGCGGTATTTCAAGATAAATTTGTAGCCAAAAGCGAGAATCGCAAGGGTGTAAAGTGTCCCATAAACAAACCACTGACTTGCGGGTTGGCCGCTTATCAACCTGCTTAGTGGGTCGAACAGCGCGATAATACCGGTATTTTCTCCATCAGGATTCAGTCCCAGGTATTGCGGAAACCAGTAAAGGACGATGTAAAAAATTGTTAGTCCCAGCCCCAGAATCCAGGCCCAGAGTCCTCGCGAGGTGAGCGATTTAAACCATAGTCCGTCGTTTTTTATTCCGGCCTGTTTTCCCAGATAAGCATCATTGGCAAAAATGATCGTGCCGATAGCAATAAGGCCTATTGCCAGACTAAGGAATAAAGTTTTATTCGGGAAATTGACATTAAAGACCGCCAGTAGGAGAATAAATAAGCCGGTAAAACCTATTCCCGTAGCCACTTTTTGGGTGGTGGAAATCGTTTCCGGTGGTTCTCCCGTAAGAGACATATTGTGATGGATTTTGTCGCTCATTGTGTTATTAATTGTTACGCCTTTTCAAGCTCATTCTTAAAACTCCTAAAAATTTCCTTTTCATGACGGGTATAAAACTCCGGGTCGAAATTAGCTTCTTTAAGGTTAGCCAGGACATAGCCAATACTCCTCTTTTCATTTAACCAGCGGTCAAAAACTTCGTGGCGCATCCTTATCCCGAAGGTGTTTATTCCGAGAAACTGGCTGGTTTCAGTATTATAACCAATCGTAATTGCTTTCGTGTTGTCTTTATGTTGCCAGTGAAAATGCTGTTCGTTTTCTTTAGGTTTAGCCCAGACCCAACCGTAAGTTTGATATTCAATATCAAAAAATTTAGCGCTGTTAAACCAGTTTCCGGGGTTATATTTCAATCTGTTTCCGGTAAGTGTTTGTGCAAGGGTTTCGCCCATCATTCTGCCGGTATACCATACGGCTTCCACAGCTTTTCGCTGGCCTAAAACTTCCCGTTGTTGTGCGCAATCGCCAATCGCATATACTTCCGGTACATTAGTTTCCAGGTAATTGTTGACCAAAATGCCCTTTTCAATTTCAAGTTCTGTATCCTTCAGGAAATCGACGTTTGGATGCACTCCCACGCAAAGGCCTACAAGCTGACATTCGATTTCTTCCCCGCTCTTGGTAATAACTGCTCTTACTCTTCCGTTTTCGTCCGGTAGGATTTTGTGAAGTTCGGTTTCATGTCGCAGATCTACGTGATGGGATTTAATATGATCAGAAATCATCTGCGCATCTTCATGAGGCAAGACATTACCCCAAAAAGCTTTTTCGCGAACCAGGATGGTTACTTCAATTTTTCTGGTGCGTAGCATTTCTGCCAGTTCAACAGCAATCAATCCGCCGCCAACAATAACCGCATGCCTGCAATTATCAGAGTTTTTTTCGAGAAGCTGAAGGTCCTGCTTTGTTACCAGCCCCTGAACTCCTTCGAGGTTTTCGCCTTCCCAATTGTATTTGTTATACGCAGAGCCTGTGGCGAGCACCAGTTTGTCGTAATTCATAGATTCTTCTGAAGAAAAAAACAACTGTTTAGACTGAAAGTCGATTTTCTCTACATGCGCCGACTTTAAATTGATCCTGTTTTTCTCCCAAAACCAATCAGCATAAGGCTCAAGATGTTCCCATTTCATATGCCCCATATAAACATACATGAGCGCCGTACGCGAAAAAAAGTACTCATTTTCGTCAGAAATAACGGTGATTTTTTTATCAGAATGCTTCCGGATATGTCTTGCCGCAGTAATTCCTGAAATTCCGTTACCTATAATGACGATGTGCTCCATATTTTTTATAGTTTAGAAGGTTTGCAGGATGGTTCGATTATTGAAAGTATAAAAAAATACACGCAATAGTCCGAACAACCTTAATTTTAAGATTTGATGAAGCATTTAACCTTTTTGATTCTGCTGTTTTCCGCAGTTCTTTCAGCGCAAGATACATCTCAATTTTTTAACAAAGCAGACAATTTCTTTCAGTCTTATGTTGAAAACGGAAAAGTAAAATATGCTGAGATAAAAGAAAATCCGAAGGATTTGCAGGAGCTGCTGAACCTGGCAAAAAAAATTAGAACGAGCCCTGAAGAGGAAGAAATTTTCCAGGCTTTCTGGATTAATGCTTATAATCTTGCCGTGATTGACGGAATAGTAAAAAAATATCCTGTTAAATCTCCGCTGGATATTGAAGGTTTTTTTGATGAACAACCCTATAGCCTCGGCTTAAAATCGGTCACTTTAGATGAAATCGAACACGAATTACTTTTTGGGAATTTCCCTTTAGAAGAGCGATTTCATTTTGCATTGGTTTGCGCTGCAAAAAGTTGTCCGCCGTTAATTTCTGAAGCATATAAACCGGAAACCCTTGAGCAACAGCTTGAGGAGCAAACAGTCAAAGTGTTAAATGATCCGGAATTTATAAGAGTATACGAAAATAAGATTTTGCTTTCGGAAATATTTAAGTGGTACAAAGAAGATTTTACGAGCGCAGGAAAGAACCTTATTCAGTATATAAATGGCTACAGGAAAAATAAAATTTCTGAAAGAAAGAATACCGGTTTCTATGAATATAACTGGGAACTAAATGATTGGTAGGAAGGTATAAACTTGTTTTAACCCTCACAGGTTTTTAAAACCTGTGAGGGTTAAATCTGTTAATAAAAAACCTAACAACAACCGCCGCCATCATAGTGAAAGGTAGATTCGCTGATAAAAATATCATTCCTGTTTAAATCTGCCAGTGCTGCCGCTGTCTTGTCACAAACTGCCAATGGCTGGTTTTGTAATAATACGTGACTTTTTTTATCATCGAAGTAATCCTCGTCTCCGTAGTAAATTGCAGCTTTTCCAGTAAAAATACAAGGTCCGTCTTCAGGCATAGGGTCTTTTATAGCCGCCACTTCAACAGATTCTATAAAGATTAATTCGTCTGTAGGATAATGTTTGGGATCAAGAATCCGATAAGGTTTCCTCGCGCGTATTTCTATAGTTCCGAAGCCAACATCGGTGAGCGCTTTTAAATAATCGTTAAGCGAAAGTGAGCCGCTAAGGCATAAAGCCCTTAAACGCTCGTCATTCCGCAGTTCGTCCTTCATTGGTTGCTCGCAGATGGGATCGCTCATTACCAATCTTCCATTTGGTTTTAGCACCCGGTACATTTCTTCAAGTGCTTTTTTAAGATCTTCGGTTTTAAAGATGTTGAAAAGACAATTCTGAGCTGCAACATCAATGGAATTTTCCGCCACGGGTAAATCCAACGCATCACCTTTTTTTAATTTAACAAAATCACTCTTAAACCAATTATTCTGAAGTTCGGCTTCAGTGAAGTTTTTTCTGGAAGCTTCCAGCATTTCATCTACAGAATCTACTCCAATAACTCCGCCTTTTGTTCGGGAAAAATAGGCGAACTGAAGCAGCTCCATTCCTCCACCAACTCCAACATATAAAATCTTTGGGTTTTTAGAAAGATCACGGGGATGAACAGTACTACCGCAGCCGTAATTCATCTCCTGCATGATCTTCGGAATTTTTAATCCCGGTAATTCCCAGATTGGATTTGTAGTGCAGCACAACCCAACATCTGGAGTAAGCGCAGCATCTCGGTAAATATTTCGTGTGGTTTCGAGGTAGCTCATGTTTTATAAATTCTTAATTATTTCCTTAAAAAGGGTAATCATGTTAGGTTCGGCTTTTTCGGCCATGGCAATTATATCCTCGATCTTCACCGGTTCAAGGTTATCAGGATCACCTTCATCAGTAATTACAGAAACCGCCGACACCGGAATTTTTAAGTGATTTGCCACAATAACTTCAGGAACGGTACTCATTCCCACGGCATCTGCACCAATCATTTTCAGGTAACGATATTCAGCCTTTGTTTCCAGTTGCGGTCCAAGCACAGAGGCATAAACCCCCTTGTGCAGGATAATATTGTTCTTTTTAGCCGATGCTTCTAAGGATTTGTTCATTTCGGGATCGTAAGGCTGGCTCATATCTACAAACCGCTCTCCTAAATGCTCCACGCCATGAAAGGCGAGGGGAGAGCCTCCCTGGAGGTTAAGGTGATCTTCAATAAGCATAATTTCACCCTTTTTGAAGTTGAGGTTTATAGATCCGGCAGCGTTGGAAACCAATAATTTCTGAATGCCCAAATGCTTCATTACCCTCACAGGATAGGTAACGTCCTGTAGCGAGTAACCTTCGTATAAATGAAAACGCCCCTGCATTACCACTACTTTCTTTCCTTTCAGGCTACCGTAGATAAGTTTTCCTTTATGAAATTCTACCGTCGCAGTTGGAAAATAGGGGATGTGGTTGTAACTGACTTCGGCTTCTATTTCAATTTCATCAATTAATTTCCCAAGTCCGGTGCCGAGGATAATTCCAATTTGCGGAGCATCAAATCCATGGGAAATAAGAAAGTCTGTAGATTCTTTAATTTGTTTTATCATAATAGTGTTATTTCAGGAATTGCTGAAAAGCAGGATGATCCTTGATATCTTTAAATGTATCGACATCATTCCGGGTTTTTAGTAATTTTACCTGATGGTCTTGTAAATCTTTTAATGTATCCTGAAGAACAGAACTTGTTCCCCAGTTTTTACTCTTGAATAACGCTGAATTTAGGCTTTTCATTCCTAAAAAATAATAGCCGCCATCTTCTGCAGGACCTATTACAAACTCATTCTGCTGAAGTTCTGCAAAAGCTTCTTCTAAATCTTTTTGCTGAATTTCAAACAAATCACTGCCGATAATTGCAATTTTTTGATACCCATCCTGAAAGCCTTCTAAAAAAGCATTTTTCATCCGTTCACCCAAAGAACCGCCTTTCTGAAGCCTTTTCTCAAAAAAATTATTATTCCAAACGTCATTTTCCTGAATTTCTTCAGAATAGTACACCCTTTTCGTGATTTTTAACTCTTTTGTAACCGAGACCGTATGCTTCAGAAGAAATTTATAGATTTCTAACGCATTTTTCTCTCCTGTCTCCTTTGCAAGCCGTGTTTTTACCTTTCCCAACTCCGGATTTCGGGTAAAAATGAGAAGAAGATTACCCTTTGAATTTTTCTGCATCGATAATTGTCAATTTTAGGCTACTGTTCCCTGGCAGCTACTACCTGCACCGGCCGTACAACCGTAGCAATGCTGGGAAATTAGAATTTCTCTGTCATTAAGCAAATCTTCATTATAATCGCTAATGTGTTTCACCTTGCTATTTACTTTTAGATCCAGCATCTGGTTAAAATCGCAGTCGTAAAGCCAGCCGTCCCAGCTTACCGAAATGGTATTGGTACACATTACATTTTCTACCGCCGCAGGATTATAAGCTTCAACCAGGGCGTACATATAATCTTCATAATTTTCTGAAGCTATTAAGAACTCCAGAAACCGGCTTATTGGCAGGTTTGTAATAGCAAAAAGATTGTTGAAATCAATATCGAAATCCTTTTTAAGAGCTGTTTTAAAATCCCGTTCCATGGCCTCCTGATTGGTAGGTAAAAATGCCCCGGAAGGATTATAAACAAGATCGAGTTTTAGACCCGTGTTTTCCTGTGCATAGCCAACTTTATTGAGCATTTGCAAAGCTTTTATGGATTTATCAAAAACTCCGCTGCCGCGTTGTTTGTCGGTTTTCTCCTTTTTATAAAAGGGCAGGGAAGAAATTACATGTACGTTATACTCTTTGAAGAATTCCGGTAAATCGTGATACTTTTTGTTTGCCAGGATAATTGTAAGATTGGAACGGACGATAAAGTCCTTAATTCCGGCTTTAGAGGCTTCCTCCACGAACCAGCGAAAATTCGGGTTCATTTCTGGTGCGCCACCGGTTAAATCCAAAGTATGAGCTCCAGTGTTTTTAATCACTTCCAGGCACTGTTGCATGGTCTCTACGGTCATAATCTCCTTGCGATCTGGACCAGCATCTACATGGCAATGCGAACAAACCTGGTTACACATATAACCCAGATTAAGCTGAAGAATTTCCAGCTTCTTTGGCTTTAGCGGAAGCTTGTTCGTTTCGGCAATTTTGTCTTTAAAACGCGGAAGTTCACCGTCGCTAAAAAGTCCGTTGTTGAGGAACTCCAGTTGTTTTGAAGGACTGGAAAGGTCGTCTTCTCTGGCTTTTAATGATTTTAAAGGCATACGGGAATAGTCAATAAATTGAAAAAAGTTGGGTGCTGTTGCTTTTAGACGAATAACTTCAGACGAAATTACATGCTGAGTTTCTTATACTTATTCATCATTTGTACGCCATGTACAAGGGTGGCCCCACTTTCTATCGCAGCTCCTGCATGTACGGCTTCCATCATTTCTTCCTTTGTAATTCCGCGTTGCAGTCCGTCTTTGGTGTAAGCATCTATGCAATAAGGACATTTAACCACGTGAGAAACGGCAAGTGCGATAAGCGATTTTTCCCGGGCGGTAAGTGCGCCTTCTTCAAATACTTTCCCGTAGTAATCAAAAAACTTAGATCCTAATTCTTCACTCCATTCTGTAATTTCCCCAAATTTCCTTAGATCTGCCGGATCGTAATAATTTTTAGCCATAGTTCTTTTTTGCAATAAATATAAGGGTTTATATGCAGCTCTACGAAATCGTAAATGAAAAGGATATTGAAATGATTATTATTTCAGTAAAAAGATTCGCTATTGATCATGATTCTTACATTTGAGAAAAATGGAGTGCAATAGCTTTTTGAGGTACTGCTTTTAAAATTTCAGTTTAACTGAAATATATAAGAAGAATTGAAGAAAAGTTTCAGCTTAATTAGAAAGAGCCACTATAAATTAATGACTTTATAACAAATGCAGGATAGACTTAGGGAAAGCCGGAATCATTAAAAAGATTTCTCTTTTTTCTTTTTTAATGTCTTGATCATTTTTCTGATAAGGAAATATGAAACGACCAGGACAACTACTATTTCCAGTCCCAGTAATACGTAAACCAATGTCATAAATTGTATATTTAGAAACAGAAGAACATAATCCGCCGCTATTTTAGAAATTAAAGGTCCTTTTTTTCATTAGATCTCATTACTGTTATTCGAATTAATCTTAATTCATATGTTATTTTTAGTGAAAAAATTAGATTGTGTGACGGGAATAACGTTTTTCCCATTACTATTATTCTAATAGCCATAAAATGTGCTGAGTACTCTTTGAAATGGAGGCAAATATTAATTTTACGTTCCCGAAAAAAATTAGAGTATTAAATCAAAAATAGGAAGCTACGGGGCTTGTTAAAATGGCTTGAAGCCTCATAAAGAATGAGAATAGACGTTAAAACCTTACCTGTACATGAAATAATTCAGGATATAGCAGAATCTATAAGTGCTTCTGTCAGAAACGGAAGTGGAGAAATCACACTCGAAATACCTGAAGAAATAGGAGAAGGGTTTATTAGAGGCTCTAGTTTTGATTCCGGAATTGGTTTTATTGCCTATAACTGTAAGTTCTATGAGGACGTTCAAATATGTTTCTCTTTAAACACCGTTCATCCTCTGAAGTTTATTTTTTGTTCAGAAGGGAGCGTAGGACATGCTTTTCAGGATTCTGCAAAGATTCATACCATAGAGACCTATCAAAATATAATTGTTTCCAGCAGTGGCTACAACGGCCATGTGTTACATTTTAAAGCCAATCAGAGTACTCACGTATCGAGTCTGGAAATTATAAGGTCTGTCTTTAGCCGAAGACCAAATCACGACTTTAAAGATCTTGATCCCACATTAACCAGTCTTTTTAGAGATGAGGTAGCAGAGCAGCAATTTTTTTACCAGGGAAATTACAGCATAAAGGCAGCAGACCTTATGGATGAGGTCAACCAGAAAAATTTAACCGGATTTTTACGTTCTATTTTCCTTGAAGGAAAAGCGTATGAAATGTTGGTGATCCAGATTTCACAGTACCAGGACGATGAAGATGAAAACAGGCTGCCGCAAATTTTAAGAAAATCTGATATCGACAAAGTAGATTATGTGGCAAAGAGAATTCAGGGGGATCTTGGTAGCAATCTTACGGTGGAGTCGCTGGCCAAAGAGGCGGGAACCAATGTAAATAAGCTTCAGGAAGGTTTTAAGTATGTTTATGATCTTACTGTAAACAAATACATGCAGCATATAAAGCTGGAAGCAGCAAAGGAAATGCTTATGAATTCTGAAAAGAATATTTCTGAAATAGTTAGTGCGATTGGTCTGAATAACCGAAGTTACTTTTCCAAGATTTTTAAAGAAAAATACGGAGTAAACCCAAAATATTTTCTAAAAACAAGAGGAAAGCAAGAGTAATAATTCTGCGTTTTCCTAAAGTAGCTTAACGACTACTAGATACCGAAAATTGCCCTTTTTCGTAGTACATTTTTTCAGAAGAAAATTTTTATCGGACTAATAGATATTAAAAAACCCGCTTCAGTAAAGAAGCGGGTTTAAGTTTATTCGCTGTGACCGTGCCACTACATCATTCCTGGCATTCCGCCGCCCATTCCGCCTGGCATTCCACCGCCACCGTTATCTTCTGGGATGTCAACTAACGCACATTCTGTAGTAAGGATCATTCCGGCAACAGAAGCAGCATTTTCAAGAGCTACTCTTGTTACTTTCTTAGGATCGATAATACCGGCTTTCATCATATCAACAAAAGTGTCGGTTTTTGCATCGTATCCAAAGTCTTTATCACCTTCAAGTACCTTATTAATTACCACAGAACCTTCACCACCCGCATTCTCTACGATAGTACGAAGAGGAGCTTCGATAGCCTTAGCGATAATTTTAATTCCAGTAGCTTCATCAGCATTTTCAGAAGAAATATCTGAAAGTACTTTTATAGCACGTACAAGTGCAACACCACCACCGGCTACAATTCCTTCTTCCACAGCCGCACGGGTTGCGTGAAGTGCATCGTCTACACGGTCTTTCTTCTCTTTCATTTCAACTTCAGAAGCTGCGCCAACGTAAAGTACAGCAACACCACCTGCTAATTTTGCAAGACGCTCCTGTAGTTTTTCCCTGTCGTAATCTGAAGTTGTAGATTCGATTTGAGCTTTGATCTGGTTAACGCGATCTTCAATGTCTTTCTGCTCTCCAGCGCCATTTACGATTGTGGTATTATCTTTATCAATAGCTACTTTCTCTGCAGTACCTAATTGATCGATAGTTGCATTTTCAAGAGTAAATCCTCTTTCTTCAGAAATTACCGTACCACCGGTAAGAAGAGCGATATCTTCTAACATTGCTTTTCTTCTGTCTCCAAAACCTGGTGCCTTAACAGCAGCAATTTTTAAAGAACCTCTAAGTTTGTTTACAACCAAAGTAGCAAGTGCTTCTCCGTCTACATCTTCAGCAATAATTAAAAGAGGTTTTCCAGATTGTGCTACAGGTTCAAGAATTGGAAGAAGGTCCTTCATTGAAGAGATCTTTTTGTCGAACAATAATATGTAAGGACTTTCAAGATCTGCAGTCATCTTTTCGCTATTGGTAACGAAGTATGGAGAAAGATAACCTCTGTCAAACTGCATACCTTCCACTACGTCGACGTAAGTTTCGGTACCTTTTGCTTCTTCTACAGTAATTACTCCTTCTTTTCCTACTTTTCCAAAAGCTTCAGCGATCAATTCACCTATAAGCTCATCGTTATTTGCAGAAATGGAAGCTACCTGCTTAATTTTTTCAGAAGAATCACCAACCTCTTTAGTCTGGTTGGCAAGGTCTGCAGTTAAAGCAGTTACCGCTTTGTCGATTCCTCGTTTAAGGTCCATAGGGTTTGCACCCGCAGCAACGTTCTTCAAACCTTCTTTTACGATAGCCTGTGCAAGAACTGTAGCTGTGGTAGTACCGTCACCGGCAAGATCATTGGTTTTAGAAGCAACTTCTTTTACCATCTGAGCTCCCATGTTCTCAAGAGGATCTTCCAGCTCAATTTCTTTTGCTACTGTAACTCCATCTTTGGTTACTGTTGGAGCACCAAAGGATTTACTGATAATTACATTACGTCCTTTAGGACCTAAAGTTACTTTTACTGCATTTGCAAGAGCATCCACACCGCGTTTAATTCCGTCACGTGCCTGAATGTCAAATTTTATATCTTTTGCCATTGTTTAAATTTTTTTCCTGAATTATTCAGGGTAATTGGTTAATCT
Organism: Autumnicola psychrophila; assembly: GCF_031846645.1. NCBI lineage: Bacteria > Pseudomonadati > Bacteroidota > Flavobacteriia > Flavobacteriales > Flavobacteriaceae > Autumnicola > Autumnicola psychrophila. Next base: position 86,047 of record NZ_JAVRHN010000011.1, on the reverse strand, counting down.
TTAAATTTTCTGAAAATTAAAAAGAGTTTATACTATTGCAAGTATATCGTCTTCTCTCATGATTAGGTAATCTGAACCTTCCAGCTTAAGCTCGGTACCGGCGTATTTGCCATAAAGAACCATATCCCCAACATTTACAGTCATTTCGTGGTCTTTTGTTCCTTTACCTACGGCAACAACTTTACCTCTTTGTGGTTTTTCCTTAGCGGTTTCCGGAATGTAAATTCCTGAAGCAGTTTTAGTTTCTGCTGCAGCAGGCTCAATAAGAACTCTGTCTGAGAGCGGTTTAATGTTTAATCCCATTTTTAGTATTATTTAGGTTAATTAATTTTTTAACTCGACAGTGAATGTTTCGAAAATTGTGCCACTACACAATAACTGACAAATGGCAAAAAAAAATGCCAGCTTGTCATAAGCTGGCATTTATATGCTTTTTAAGGTAAAGAAGTAGTATGCTACTCTTCGTTTGTTACTGGTTGCTGCACAGGTTGCGGTACATTCATTTCAACATCAGTATCACTTTCAAAAACTCCTGTAGAGCCTGGACCATCATCCATAATTGTTACATTGGAAAGTAAAATAAGGACGAGTAGTAAAGTAGCAAGAGTCCATGTGCTTTTGTCTAAAAAGTCATTGGTTTTCTTTACGCCGCCTACCTGTTGTCCGCCGCCTCCAAAAGAAGAAGAAAGTCCGCCTCCTTTAGGATTTTGTACCATAATCACTACAATAAGCAAAAATGCTACTATAACTATTAAGGCTAAAAAAATTGTGAATGTGCTCATTCTTAGTCAGTATTATTTTCTTGTAATTTCTCGATTGCCCGAATTTGGTCTGCAAAGAAACCACTTTTTTCGGGATTTTTCAAAATTAATATTTTATAAGCCTGTATCGCTTTTTTATAGTTTTTCTGCTCCAGGTAAACCTTGGCTAAAGTCTCTGTCATTAAAGCTTCGGGGGTGACAGAGCTCCTTTCGGCAAGATTGGTTTTACCAGTTGATTTTCCCGGTTTTATTTTGGGGCTTTTAGAAATAAACTCATCTATAAGATCAAACTTCTTCGAATGGGCATTCTCGTCTTTATCCTGTTTTTCCCCTTCTATTGTTTCTTTTTCTTCTTTGGAAGAAGAAGTTTCTCTTTCTACCGGTTTTGCAGAAGTCAATCGTAACCATTCTGCAAAAGAATGTGATTCTGAAGCATTAAAGTCCAAAGGCTCCCCAATTTTCAGTTCTTCTTCTTCCGGAGAGGTGTTGGTCGATATTTGCCTTTTTTCGGGTGTCTCTTCTTTTTCCGGTCTTTCAAAAAGAGCAGGATCCATCACTCTTTCAGATTCAGATTGCTTCATTTTTATGGCATCGTCTATAGCCATACTTCTTTTTCCATGGACTTCTTCAGCTTCAAAGACCGTAATTTCTTTCAGTCTTTTTTCCTGCTCTTTAATCTGCTCTGCAATCTGATTTTGATTAAATTCAGGAGAGGTGATATAATCGAACAGCACACTTCTATCTGTAGTATAAGCTGCGGTTTTCTTTAATGCACTGTTATAGCTAAATGACCTGTTTTCTTTAAGACCTTTTAATCTAAGTGCCCGGGCAGCCTGAAAATAAGGATATTTAATAAGGATTTCTTCCAGTTCGCCGGAATGTTCTTTGGTTACATTCCCGGGATGCTGCAGTAAATATGTGAAATCATTTATATCCATTACCAATCTGTTAAAGCAGCATTAAAAACATCCTGGGTTATACGTGTGTAGATTTCATCAAGGGCTGTTTCCAGGTCTCCACCCACTAATTGCGTGGTAGCCGGATAATCGTAATAGAAGGAGAAAACACGCTCAAAGTCCTTTTCTGGCTCAAGTGTATTATAAAATCTCACATTTACAGCAATTGTCAGCCGGTTTTGAGCGGCAGTATTATTTGCTGTGGAGGTCATAGGCGCAACATAATAATCCACAATTTCGCCCTCAAAAATGAGATCCGCATTTTCATTGGCAAGGCTCAGGTTGGTCTGATTCTGAATTAGATCCTGAAGTGCCAGTGTGAAAAGTCTGTCAATTCCCGGCTCCACAAGATCGGCCTGGTTCTGGAAGAAATTCACCTGAAAAGATTCTGCATCTCCTGTGTTGGCACCGGTGAAAGAATATATTCCGCACGACTGAAGACTCAGTAATAAAATGGAACAGAATAGGATGGTGAACTTTTTCATAAATTTTTATCAGTATTGTCGCCCAGTTTAAACTGGCAGCTTAATTTAACCTTTAATCAGAGATCGTATTGTTTTATTTTCCTGTAAAGTGTTCTTTCGCTAATCCCTAATTCTTCGGCTGCAGCCTTTCTTTTTCCTGCATGGCGTTCGAGAGATTTTTTAATTAATTCCAGTTCTTTATCCTGTAAAGAAAGTGTTTCCTCTTCTTCAATCTCTTCTGCGAAATAATATTTATCCCGCGCATCCTGAAGTTCAGACTTGGGACTATTTTGCGGGATCTGCAAAACTTCCATTCTTTCGTTTTCCAATTCTTCTGTGTCTATATCTTCTTCATCTTCACCATAGATTTTCTGAATAAGACTTTCATTTTCATCCTGAACCTTTTTAGAATCTCCATCTTCCATTAACTTCAAAGTAAGCTTTTTAAGATCATTCAGGTCATTTTTCATGTCAAAGAGAACTTTGTAAAGAATTTCTCTTTCGTTGCTAAAATCTCCTTCTTTCCTTTTTTCTGAAATGATTGCAGGCAAGTTACTGCCAATATCAGGCAAATAATGTTTCAGGTCTTCCGCATTGATGCTTCGCTGTTGCTCAAGTACAGATATCTGCTCGGCAATATTCCGAAGCTGCCGAATGTTCCCACCCCAGCGGTATTTAAGTAGCAACTCCACAGCGTCATCTTCCAGTCTTATTGTGGGCATCTTATATTTAAGTGCAAAATCTGCAGCGAACTTCCTGAAAAGCAAGTGGATATCACCTTTTCTCTCCCTTAACGGGGGCAGATTAATTTCTACCGTACTTAAGCGATAGTACAAATCTTCCCGGAATTTCTCTTTCTTGATGGACTCGAACATGTTGATATTGGTAGCTGCGACTATCCTTACATCTGTTTTCTGAACCTTTGACGACCCTACCTTAATAAACTCCCCGTTTTCAAGTACACGAAGAAGTCTTACCTGGGTAGGAAGGGGTAATTCCCCAACTTCATCGAGAAAAATCGTACCGCCATCTGCAACTTCAAAATAGCCGTTACGTGTCTGGGTCGCACCTGTAAAAGCGCCTTTTTCGTGCCCAAAAAGCTCGCTGTCTATTGTTCCTTCCGGAATGGCGCCGCAGTTAACAGCGATGTATTTCCCATGTTTTCTATGAGACAGGGAGTGGATGATTTTTGGGATGCTTTCTTTTCCCACACCGCTCTCCCCGGTTACCAGCACAGATATATCTGTTGGGGCAACCTGAATAGCTTTTTCTACGGAGCGATTCACCTTTGGGTCGTCTCCTATAATTCCAAACCTTTGCTTTATTGCTTGTACAGATTCCATTTAATGCGTGCAGTATTGAGTATTAAGTAATCAGTATCTAATCAACTGAAACATTTAACTGTTAATTATTATCGCTTAGTTCTATAGCTTCGCCAATTAATGTGGCGCTGGTACAATCATTAATCTTTACATTAACAAAATCTCCTATTTTGTAATCTCCCTTCGGAAAAACGGCAACTGTACTTTGCTGCGTTCTTCCGCTCCATTGAGCATCAGATTTTTTAGATTCTTTTTCTATTAGAACTTCTACAGTCTTTCCAATAAAAGTCTGTGTCCTGTATAAACTATGTTTACGCTGAAGGTTCACAATTTCTGTAAGTCTTCTTTTCTTTGTTTCTTCCGGGACATCATCTTCAAATTTTCGCTCTGCCATTGTTCCGGGTCTTTCAGAATAAGAAAACATATATCCAAAGTGATACTTTACATACTCCATTAATTCCAGAGTATCCTGGTGGTCTTCTTCAGTTTCTGTGGGGAATCCGGTAATAATATCATGTGAAATTCCGCAGTCGGGTATTAATTTTTTGATATTATCAATCATTTCAAAATACTCTTTCCTGGTATGCAGACGGTTCATTTTCTTTAAGATTCTATCGCTTCCACTTTGCACCGGGAGATGGATATAGTTGCAAATATTCCTGTAACTGGCCATAGTTTCGATAACGTCCATAGTCATATCCTGAGGATTGGAGGTCGAAAACCGAATTCTCATCTTGGGTTGTGCTTCGGCGCATAACTTCAGTAAAGCTGAGAAATTAACCGAAGTGGCTTTTTGCATTTCCGAAGCATTTTTAAAGTCTTTCTTAAGTCCACCACCGTACCATAAATAACTATCGACGTTCTGACCTAGTAACGTAATTTCTTTAAAGCCTTTTGCTGCCAGATCATTTACTTCTTCCACAATGCTTTGTGGATCCCGGCTTCGTTCCCTGCCCCGTGTAAATGGTACTACGCAAAATGTACACATATTATCACAGCCACGGGTAATAGAAACAAAAGCCGATACCCCAGTGCTTTGTAGCCGTACAGGAGAAATATCTCCATAAGTCTCATCTTTTGAAAGCAATACGTTTACCGCATCTCTACCTTCTTCCACGTCATTGATGAGATTTGGCAAATCCTTATATGCGTCTGGACCCACCACGAGATCAACAATTTTTTCCTCTTCAAGGAATTTACTTTTGAGGCGTTCTGCCATACAGCCCAAAACCCCGACTTTCATTTTCGGGTTTATTTTTTTAACCGCATTGTATTTTTCAAGACGCTTCCTTACTGTCTGCTCTGCTTTTTCCCTAATGGAACAGGTATTTACCAGCACAAGGTCTGCTTCTTCCAATTTCTGAGTGGTGTCAAAGCCCTCTTTAGAAAGTATTGATGCTACAATTTCGCTATCGCTAAAATTCATGGCGCAGCCGTAACTTTCTATAAAAAGTTTGCGGCTATTGCCTTTTCTGGGCTCCATTACCAGGGTGTTTCCCTGTTGTTTCTCGTCTAATATCTTCTCCATAACACAGCAATAACTTTGGGTATTTTCGACGGACAAAGATAGTGTTAAACAAATTTGTGACAAAGTGACAGTGATTATTTTATAAATTTCACGCAACCTTTTTCGATTCCGTGCATCTAAAGGAAAATTAACCATCATGAAAAAACGAACATTTATTCCTTTTCTGGCCCTGTTCCTTTTGTTTTTTACATCTTGTGAGAAAGAAGAACCGGCAGGAGAATATTATGAAGTAGCTGTGCCCATCACACAGTCTATTGCTGAGTTCCGTGCTTCTGTAAAAATTCAGGAGCCGAGGGTAATTACCGAAGTTGGTAAGATATACTCTTATAAAGACTATGTTTTTGTAAATGACAAATATCAGGGCGTTCATGTAATCGATAATCGTGACCCTTATGCACCGAAAAAGATTCAATACATCAGTATTCCCCGGAATTTAGATATTGCTGTGAAAAACGATATGCTGTATGCCGACAGTGGAATGGATCTGGTGGTTTTTGATGTTTCGAATATCGAAAATATTAAAAAGGTGGAAAGGGTGAAGAATGTTTTTCCTAATACCAACTTCAATGTTCCTGCAGAGGCGGCGTTTGTAGATACTAAAAGTTTTGATCCTGAGCAGGAGGTTATTCTTGGATACTCTATGGAGAGAAGACGTATAGAAATGGCTGCACAGCCCGGTTGGGCAGTAGATAATGCTGCTTTTGAAAGTTCTGGGGGGAACAGTACTGGAACGGGAGGTTCTTTAGCCAGATTTAAAATTGTTTCAGATTATTTATATGTCGTAGATCAACAGAATATTTCGGTTTTTGATATAGCGGCTCTTTCGCAGCCCAAAAAAGTTTTTGAAGAGTATGTAGGCTGGGATATTGAAACAATTTTTAATCAGGAGGATCATCTTTTTTTGGGTAGTACCACCGGGATGTATATATATAGTATAGAGAATCCTGAATCTCCTGCTTTCGTTTCCATGATAAGACATGTATTGGGGTGCGACCCTGTGGTAGTAAAAGATGATATAGCCTATGTCACGGTGCGTGGAGGCAATTTTTGTGGACAGCAGGAGAGCGAACTTCTGGTAATTGATGTTGCAGATAAATCCAATCCTCAAACATTAAAGAGCTATGAGATGGAAAATCCATATGGGCTTGGAGTAAGAGGTGATCAACTTTTTATTTGCGATGGTGATGCCGGATTGAAAATTTACGATACAACAAATACCCCCTATCTTACAATGACAGATCATTTTGAGGACGTTAACACCTATGACATTATTCCTCTGGATGAAGTGTTGTTAATGATTGGGGGCAATATTTTACATCAATACAATTACAAGAACAACCAAATTAACCTTATAAGTTCCTTTAGTCTGGATTAGTTCTTGTCTGTTTTTTGTTTTGTGGCCCGCATTTTTGCGGGCTTTTTTGTTATGGTATTGTGAAGTGGAAAAATGTTTTAAGACGGTTTATTGTGAAGATTTATCTGGTTAAAAAAAAAATCATATACTTTTGCACGAATTAATATTTGATTTATGGCAAAGAATTTAGTGATTGTGGAGTCTCCTGCCAAGGCCAAAACCATTGAGAAGTTCCTGGGCAAGGATTTTAAGGTGGCGTCAAGCTTTGGGCATATTGCAGATTTACCCACAAAAGAACTTGGGGTAGACACAGAAGGGGATTTTACACCTAAATATATAGTTTCTAAGGATAAAAAAGATGTAGTCCGCAAGCTGAAAGGTTTGGCAAAGGATGCAGGAATGGTCTGGCTGGCGAGTGATGAAGATCGTGAAGGAGAAGCGATTGCCTGGCATTTGGCAGAAGAACTGAAACTTGATAAAGCTAAAACGAAACGAATTGTTTTTCACGAGATTACTAAATCGGCTATTTTAAAGGCAATTGATAATCCTCGTGATATAGATTATAACCTTGTGAATGCGCAGCAGGCAAGGAGAATTTTAGACAGGTTGGTGGGATACGAACTTTCACCAGTCTTATGGAGGAAAGTAAAAGGAGGACTTTCAGCAGGTCGTGTTCAGAGCGTTGCGGTTAGATTAATTGTAGAACGCGAACGTGAGATTACGGAATTTACCCCTGAAGCTTCTTATAGGATTGATGCTGAATTTTCTACGGAAGAGGGTAAAACATTTAAAGCTAAAATTCCGAAGAATTTTAATACAAAAGAGGAAGCACGCAAATTTCTGGAGCAAAATTTAGAAGCAAAATTTATAGTAGCAGATCTTACTACTAAGCCGGCAAAGAAATCTCCGGCACCACCATTTACCACGTCTACGCTGCAACAGGAGGCTTCCAGAAAACTTTATTTTTCTGTAAGTAAGACGATGACTATGGCGCAGCGCCTTTACGAAGCCGGTCATATCACTTATATGAGGACCGATAGTGTAAACCTATCTGATGATGCCAGAAAAGGAGCTAAGAAGGAGATTTTAAAGGCTTATGGGGAAAAATATGCAAAATCGCGACAGTTCAAAGGAAAAACGAAAGGAGCACAGGAAGCGCATGAGGCGATACGTCCCACAAGTTTTGAGAATCATTCTGTAAATGCAGATAGGGACCAGCAAAGGCTATATGAGCTTATCTGGAAAAGGGCGATTGCTTCACAGATGAGTGAAGCACAACTGGAACGTACCAATGTTAAGATTGAAGCAGATAAACATGATAAGCAGTTTACAGCAAATGGCGAGGTTCTTAAATTCGATGGATTTCTAAAGGTATATTTAGAAGGGTCTGATGAAGAAGATGAGGAGCAAAGCGGAATGTTGCCTGCTCTTAAGCAAAACGAAAGTCTTGAGAATGAATATATTTCGGCCACCGAAAGATTTACCCGTCCACCATACAGGTATACGGAAGCTTCTTTGGTTAAAAAGCTTGAAGAATTAGGTATTGGCCGTCCGTCCACATACGCTCCTACTATTTCTACCATTCAGAACAGGAAATATATAGATAAAGGCTCTGTAGACGGAAATGAGCGTGATTATGCACAGCTTTTTCTGAAGCAGAATAAGATATCTGAAGAAAAATTAACCGAGACCGTTGGTAGTGACAAGGGCAAACTTGTACCTACTGCGACAGGGATGGTGGTCAATGATTTTCTTGTAAACCACTTTTCAAATATTCTAGATTATAATTTTACCGCGAAAGTGGAGCAGAATTTTGATGATATAGCTGAAGGGAACGAGGAATGGACGCATATGATGAAGGAATTCTACAAAGATTTCCATCCACATGTGCAGGATGTTGCAAAGAATGCCGATCGAGAAGTTGGAGAACGCATCCTTGGTGAAGACCCTGAAACTGGCAAGCCGGTAAGTGTGAGATTGGGCAAATTTGGGCCTATGGTACAAATTGGTTCTGTGGAAGATGATGAAAAACCGAAGTTTGCAAGTTTAGGTCCGGACCAGACATTAGATTCGGTTACCTATGAAGAGGCTATGGATTTATTTCAGCTTCCGAAGACACTGGGTGAATATAAAGGAGAGAATGTAGAAGTGAACAATGGGCGATATGGTCCGTATGTAAGGTTTGGGAAAAAGTTTGTCTCACTGGAAAAAGGAGAAGATCCGTTAAATGTGGATTTTGAGCGGGCGATGGAGCTTGTAAAGGAAAAGGAGAAGGCTGATGCCCCAATTTACACCTATGAAGATCTTCCGGTTCAAAAAGGAGTGGGACGTTTTGGTCCTTATCTAAAGTGGAATGGTATTTTTATTAATGTAAATAAAAAATACGATTTTGATAATCTTTCCGCAGAAGATATTGAAGCTCTTATTGAAGATAAAAAGAAGAAAGAGCGGGAAAAGGTGATCCATAACTGGGAAGACGAAGGGATTCGTGTGGAAAAAGCCCGATGGGGAAGATCTAATGTTATAAAAGGAAAAACAAAGGTAGAGCTGCCAAAAACTGTTGATGCCGAAAAGCTTACGCTGGAAGAGGTGAAGGATATTCTGGATAAGAAATCCAAAAAGAAAACACCTGCAAAGAAAAAGTCTGCGGCTAAAAAGAAAACGACAACGAAGAAGAAAACTACTAAAAAGAAGTAGCATATGGATCTTGATTTTCTGAGGCCGGTAAGTGAAGATTTGCTGGGCGAAATTACAAGTTTTGATAAGCAGAGTTTAGGGAACATTATAAAAGTCCACTCTTCTGAATCTGGGATTCCCGACTTGGAAGACGTACAGATTGCAATAATAGGTGTTAAAGAAAACAGGAGATCTGCAGGGGTAGATGAGTTTCTGCATTTTCATAATATTCGTTCTTCCTTTTACCGGTTGTTTCCCGGAAACTGGCACATAAAAATTGCCGACCTGGGAGATATTGAAAAAGGAGCAGAAGTCGAGGATACCTATTTTGCTTTGCAGACTATATTGACCCAGTTGATCAAAAAAGGTATTATTCCGGTAATTTTGGGAGGAAGCCAGGATTTGATATACGCACAGTACCGGGCCTTTGATAACCTCGACCAAATGGTGAATTTGGTCAATATTGACAGTAAATTTGATCTTGGTGATGCAGATCATCCGATTTCTAGCGAATCATATGTAGGAAAAATCGTCGTAAATAAACCTTATAATTTATTTAATTATTCCAGTGTAGGATATCAGACATACTTTAATTCTCAAAATGAAATTGAGCTGATGGAGCGGCTGTTTTTTGATGCCTACAGACTGGGTGAAGTCACTTCAAATATTTCAAATATTGAGCCTATAATGAGGGACGCAAACTTAGTTGGTATGGATTTGGGAGCGATAAATGCTACTGTTTTAGGTGGTGGGTACTATAATAACTCTCCAAACGGCTTTGATGGTAAGGAAATATGTGCCTTGGCAAGATATGCAGGAATAAGTGATAAGGTTTCCTCTTTTGGTATTTATGAATATTCTGTAGATTATAAATCTATTGGAAATATGCTGGTAGCGCAAATATTGTGGTACTTTATTGAAGGGGTGAATTACCGAACAAATGAGAACACTGTTTCAGCTAAGAACGAGTTTGTTAAATATCAGGTGCCCATAGACGATGATGTGTTGGTCTTCTTTAAAAGCCCCTTAAGTGGGCGATGGTGGATAGAAATACCATTTCCTGTGAACGTAAATACTAAATTAAAAAGACATACGTTATTACCTTGCAGTGAAGGGGATTATCTCGAAGCCTGTAATCAGATTATTCCTGAAAGATGGTATAAAGCCAAGAGGAAAAATGAAATTTAGAAATACTTAAACCATTAATTAGTTTTACTGTATTTTTATTGAAAATATTGTTTTTTATAAAATAAATAGATAGGTTTACCGCCGTAAACCAATTGTCTTAACCCAGGAGAAAATTATGAAGAAGTTTATTTCGCTAGTTGCTGTTCTAACCTTGCTTGTTGGTTGTGGTCGAAGCGATCGCGGTCAGTTAGTAGGTGCGGAAGGGAGAAAGTGGAATCCGGAAAAACCGTATGGTATGACATTGATTCCGGGAGGTGCGTTTATCATGGGAAAATCTGATGATGATATTGCCGACCAAAGAAATGCACCGCCAAAAACGGTTACTGTGCGCTCATTTTATATGGATGAAACAGAAATTACAAATGCTGAATATCGCCAGTTTGTAAACTATGTAAAGGATTCTATCATTCGGGTGCGACTGGCAATAATGGCTGAAATGGAAGGCGCTGTTCCTGGTGACGGAGGTATTGGAGAATTTGCTTTTGCTGATTCAGATCCAGAAGATATGACTCCTTATGAAGAGTACATGTTAAATGCTTATGGCACTGGTGGCCCTGGTGACACCTATGAAAACAGAAGGTTGAATAAGGATGTAGATCTTTATACTTCTACAGAAGATTATCCCGATGTTTATTATGCAGAGGTAATGGACTCTATGTATATTCCTTTAGATGAGGTTTATAATGGGCAAAGGACTATCGACGTTAAAAAGTTGAAATTTAAATACTCCTGGATGGATATTCAGGCTGCTGCACGTTCCGAATCTGCAAGTCGTAGTGATTTCATTAAAACTGAAGAACTCGCAATATATCCTGATACCACAGTGTGGATAAAAGATTTTAATTATTCCTATAATGAGCCTATGCACAATGATTACTTCTGGCATAGTGCTTTTGATGACTATCCCGTTGTAGGGGTTTCCTGGAAACAGGCGAGGGCTTTTGCTCAGTGGAGAACTATGTATCATAACGAGTTCCGCCAGGAAAAGGATTTGGAGAATGTGCCAACGTATCGATTACCAACAGAGGGAGAGTGGGAATATGCTGCACGCGGTGGATTGGAAGGAGCTACTTATCCCTGGGGTGGTCCATATGCCAAAAACGACAGGGGTTGCTTTATGGCTAACTTCAAACCTCTTCGGGGAGATTACGCAGCAGATCAGGCTCTTTATACTGTTGAAGCCAAATCCTATGATCCAAACGATTATGGGCTGTATAATATGGCTGGTAATGTTGGAGAGTGGGTTTATTCTTCTTACGATCCTATTTCTTATGAATACATGTCTTCTATGAATCCTTCTGTCAATAATCCTGATGATATGCGAAAAGTAGTTCGTGGCGGTTCCTGGAAAGATGTGGCATACTTCCTGCAAGTCAGCTCCAGAGATTATGAATATGCAGATTCTGCAAGGAGCTATATTGGATTTAGAACTGTGCAGGATTATTTGGGAACAGATGTAACTCTGAGTCAATCCAACAGATAGAAAATCATTTTAACTCAATTTCGAACCTTAACCTATTTACAAGAATTTAATTATTATAAAAAATTATGGCAAACTCAAAATCTACTAAGAAGATAACTAACATGGTGTACGGTTTAGGTGCATCTGTTGTAATACTAGGTGCATTATTTAAAATTATGCACTGGCCCGGAGGTAACCCAATGCTTATCGCCGGTTTGGTAGTAGAAGCATTAGTCTTTGCGTATTCTGCATTTGAACCTGTCGACGATGATCTTGACTGGGCATTAGTTTATCCCGAATTGGCAGGAGGGCCGGCTCAAACCAGAAATACTGCTGTTATAGAAGAAGAAAAGGAAGCAGATGGATTACTTTCCAAGAAACTTGATAATATGCTTAAGGAGGCTAAATTAGATGCAAATTTAATGTCTAGTCTTGGAGAAAGCATCCGAAATTTTGAAGGTGCGGCCAAAGGTATTGCTCCAACAGTTGATTCCATGGCTTCTCAAAAGAAATATAGTGAAGAATTAAGTGTAGCTGCTTCACAAATGGAGACACTAAACAATATTTACAAAGCACAGGTTGAGTCTGCTTCAAAACAGGCCGAGGTGAACAAAGCTGTGGCAGAAAATGCAGGGAGATTGAAAGAGGAAATGGATGCTTTAACAGCAAACATGTCATCTTTAAATAACGTATATGGTGGTATGTTAACTGCTATGAACGGTACAGGAAGAGTTGCTGGTTAATAAGATGTCCATCCCCAAATCAATCTTTATCAAAACATAAAAATAAAATATGGCATCTGGAAAACAATCCCCAAGGCAAAAGATGATAAACCTAATGTATTTGGTTTTCATCGCAATGATGGCCTTGAATATGTCCAAAGAAGTATTAACTGCCTTTGGATTAATGAATGAAAAATTAAGTGAATCCAATAACCTGACTGAGCTGCGTAACAGCGCATTTATGGCTGGACTAGAGGAAAAAGTAAGTGAGCAGCCTGCAAAGTATGAACCTTTGGTAGCAAAAGCAGAACGTATAGATTCGCTTTCCTCAAGCCTTGATTCTTATATACAGGAAATAAAAAATGAACTTGTGGCCGACATGGAAAATCCTCAGGATTATGAAGCCATGGATCAATCTAGCCAGCTTGATGAAATGTTTTTCCAAAGTGGAAGGATAAGTCCGAGAGGACAGGAATTTGTCGATAGAATAGATAATTACAGGGAAACTGTTGCCGGAATTCTTGGTGAAGAGTTTTCTGAAATTGCGGAGAAAGTGAGAAATGATTTTGCCACAGAAGAGCAAAATGTGGATGGAGCTAACGTGGATTGGCTAAAATATAAATTTGAAGGTTTTCCTTTAGTGGCTTCTCTTACGCAATTAACACAAATTCAGTCTGACATTAAGACCACAGAGAATCAGATTTTATCTGCTATGCTTTCAGGACAGTTGCAGAGCGAAGTTTCTATGACAAACTATTCTACTTTACTTCAAACTCCGAAATCTGCCTATTATCAGGGAGAGCAATTTAATGGAGCAATTGTTTTGGGTAGAACAGACCCTACTACAAAACCAAACAGAGTGGAGCTTACTCTTGATGGTAGACTTTTAGATGATTCAGATTATACTATAGACGGCGGGAGAGTTGTTCTAAATGTACCTGCAGGTAGTGCAGGTCAGCACAAGCTTGAGGGACAATTGGTTTTTATGCAAGAAGGTGAAGAAGTGCCTGTAAATGTGTCTTCGGAATTTTCTGTAATTCCTAAACCTAATTCTGCTGTAATATCTGCAGATAAAATGAATGTTCTTTATCGTGGTGTACAGAACCCGCTTACAATTTCAATGCCTGGGGTGCCAGATAATCAAATTAGTGCTAATGCGCCAGGATTATCCAGGGTTTCTGGTAGTAGCTATGTAATTAATGTTACTAATCTTCAACAAAGGGAGGTAGAAATTAACGTGACCGGAACTATAGATGGTGAAAGTTACCCGTCTAGTGAAACTTTTCGGGTAAAAGATATTCCAAGACCGGTTGGAACAATCCGTGGGGAAGATGGATCTGTTTCCATGCAGAGAAACAGTCTCGAAATTGCTACGGTTGGAGCAGCATTACCAGATTTCGATTTCGATCTTGACCTTAATGTTACAGGTTTCAGTTTAAAAGTACCGGGACAACCAACTATTAGGGTTAATGGTAATAGGTTGGATGACAGGGCACAATCTGCTTTAAGAAGAGCCGGAAGAGGAGAGTCTGTACAAATTTTTGATATTCAGGCATCCTTAGCAGGTAATTCTGGTTATAAGCTTAAAAAGGTAGCTCCTGTTGTTATTGAGCTTACTAATTAATAAAAATTGAAAACAATGAGCTGGAGAGGACATATATTTGGAGGCTTTATAATGCTTCTTACCGGAGCATCTTACGGTCAGGCAAATATTTTAAATGCAGATACCCCCGAAGAAATTGGTCAAAAAACGGAGGCTCAAAAACTAGTTGAGCAAAATAACGAGCCGTTAGAGTACGGGTATGTTGGAGACCGGGATATCCTGTGGTCAAAAAATGTATGGGAGATAATAGATCTGGATGAAAGGGTTAATTTTCCATATTATTACCCAGTGGACACCAATAACATTGGGAATAACCGTCGTTCACTCTATGATGTTCTTGTAGCCAGCATAAAGAACGGGGAAATTACAAATATTTATGCCGATTCATATTTTAATGAAAAGCGGACTTTAAAAGATATAAGTGCTACTATATCAAAAGTGGATACTACAGATCTTGGAATTGAACAATACAATGCCGGGGAAGAAGTGGATGAGCAGTTTATTGATCGTCGGGATTTAGGATCGGCAGATATTGCCGAATATCATATCCGTGGTCTTTGGTACTTCGATAAAAAGCAGGCTGAACTTAGGTATCGCTTACTTGGAATTGCACCGGTAGCTCCCGATGTTAACTTTATCGATTCAGGTCAGACCGATTTGGTAGAGCTTTTCTGGGTCTTTTATCCAGATGCGAGGAAAGCCCTTCATGAAGCTAAAGCATATAATGGTGCCAATACAGCACAGGATCTTTCTTTTGATCATCTATTAAATTCCAGGAGATTTAATGGTATAATTTATAAAGAAGATAATGTACAGGGTGATCGTGAAATTGATGAATATATTCCTCAAAATGCGTTCATGCAACTTCTCGAATCAGAGCGTATAAAAGAACAAATCCGCAATTTTGAACAGGATATGTGGAATTATTAAGCATCAATCATTTCTAAAAACATAGAGAAGCCGTTTAAATTATTTTAAACGGTTTTTTTATTGAATACGGTTAAAGAATTTTTCTTTTTTTAATTTTATAGGATGTTAGACTATATCATAGTAGGCTTAGGTCTTAGCGGACTCGCAGTTACATCACATCTCGGGAAGAGAAATAAGTCCTTTAGGGTGTATGAAAACCTGTTTCAGAAATCTTCCCTGGTGGCAGGAGGTATTTTTAATCCAGTAATTCTTAAACGGTTTACTCTAGCCTGGAATGCAGATGAACAATTGAAGATGGCTATTCCCTTTTATCACCAATTTGAGGAGAAATATGAAGTAAAGCTTCTTCATTTCTGGGATATCTATCGGAGATTTCATTCAGCCGAGGAACAAAATAACTGGTTTGATGCCGCTGACAAGCCCGGTTTGGAAAATTTTCTGGATACCCAGTTGATCAAAGAAATAAATGCTCATGTATATGCAGATTACTCCTTTGGAAGAGTTTCCAATACCGGCAACATAGATACTGAAATTTTATTAAATGAATACAGGAATGATCTGGAAAAAAGGGATGTTCTTAAATATGAAAGATTTGATTATAATCAGCTTATTACCGAAGCTAATCATGTAAGCTATAAAGGAGAAAAAGCTAAAAACATCATTTTTTGCGATGGCTTTGGATTAAAGAGAAATCCCTTTTTTAATTATCTGCCGCTTCATGGCAACAAAGGGGAGTACATAACCATATTTTCAGAAGATTTGAAGTTGAATAAGGCAGTTAAATCTTCAGTGTTTATTATGCCTATGGGTAATGATCTTTATAAGGTAGGAGCCACATATGATAATGTGGATAAAACACCATCACCTACAGTGGTTGCAAGGGAGAAGTTGATGAGCCAACTTGATAAAATAATTTCCTGTAAGTATGAAGTAATTGATCAGGTAGCAGGAATACGACCTTCTACAGCAGATAGGAAGCCGCTGGTAGGCCGGCATCCAAAAATGGCAAATGTCTATTGCTGCAATGGTTTTGGTAGTCGTGGAGTGCTCATAGCGCCCAGTGTGTCTAAAGATCTTATAGAGTTTATTGAAGAAGGTAAAGAACTCTCTCCGGAAATTGACCTGAAACGATTTACCCGCAAACATTTTAAAGGCAATTGACGCTTTTCACAATAAAAAAGGAGTAAAATTTCCTGAGAGGGTAAAGAGCGTAAACTTTTATGAATGCATGATATCTTGCAGACAAAAACGATCGATAACAGGTTCGTAAAAGAACGTAAAGGTCGAAAATTGCCAATTATATGCCTCCTTATAGAGTAGCCCAAGAAGAAATACTTCCAGGTCTCGACAATAAAATTGTCTATAGTTGAAGAGAATAAATGAGCAGCCGTCCTAACCTTAAATCATAAAAAAACCGGACATCTCTGCCCGGTTACATATCTTCAGAAGAAAATCTTACCCATTCATTGAGATCAAAAACTCTTCGTTGTTCTTCGTTTGTTTTATTCTGTCGTTGATAAACTCCATAGCTTCGATAGGGTTCATATCGGCAAGATATTTACGCAATACCCACATACGTTGTATCGTAGCTTCGTCCAGTAAGAGATCATCACGGCGTGTGCTGGAAGAAATAAGGTCGATGGCAGGGAAAATTCTTCTGTTAGAGATTCTTCTGTCCAGCTGAAGTTCCATGTTACCGGTTCCTTTAAATTCTTCAAAAATTACTTCATCCATTTTGGAGCCTGTCTCTGTAAGGGCGGTTGCAATAATAGATAAAGATCCACCATTCTCGATGTTACGGGCAGCACCAAAGAAACGTTTTGGTTTGTGCAAAGCGTTAGCATCCACACCACCGCTTAAAACCTTACCACTGGCAGGTTGTACGGTGTTGTATGCACGGGCAAGACGTGTAATAGAATCCAGAAGGATTACAACATCATGACCACACTCTACAAGCCTTTTTGCTTTTTCCAGAACGATATTTGCTACTCTAACGTGCTCATGAGCCTCTTTGTCGAAAGTAGAAGCTACAACTTCTCCTTTTACGTTGCGCTGCATATCTGTAACCTCTTCAGGACGCTCATCGATAAGCAATACGATCTGGTAAACTTCAGGATGATTGGCAGCTATCGCATTGGCAATATCCTTAAGGAGCATTGTCTTTCCAGTTTTTGGCTGGGAAACGATCATACCACGTTGTCCTTTTCCGATAGGAGCAAAAAGATCCATGATCCTGGTAGAGATACTACTTTGCTTTTCAGCAATATTGTATTTTTCTGTAGGGAAAAGTGGAGTTAAATGTTCGAAAGAAACCCGGTCCCGAACAACCTGGGGATCAAGACCATTAATTTTACTGATTTTTATAAGCGGAAAATATTTTTCTCCTTCTTTTGGAGGGCGAATTTGCCCAAGAACAGTGTCCCCGGTTTTTAAACCGAAAAGTCTTATTTGCGATTGTGAAACATAGATATCATCAGGAGAAGTAAGATAATTATAATCTGAAGATCTTAAAAATCCATAATTATCCTGCATAATATCAAGAACACCTTCGCTCTCTATAATAGCGTCAAATTCGTAATCTGGTTCACGGTAACGGTTTCTACTGTCGCGGTTTCCGCTGTTTTTTCCAGAATTGGAATTGTTATTGTCCCTGCTGTTATGGTCTCTGTTTCCAGAGTTGTTGTTGTTGTTGTTGTTGTTGTCTCTGTTTCCGGAGTTATTGTTGTAGTCTTTTTTGTCTCTCGAATCCTTCTTGTTGTCCCTCGGGTTTGGCTTGCTGCTTTTAGGAACGCTCTTTTCATCTTTTGGCGTATTGCTTTTGGATTGATTTTTATGAGTGTTCTGAGGCTTATCAGATTTTGACTTATTAGAATTTGAAGGTGTTTCAGATTTTTCGTCGGAAGTTTTATTTTCTTCAGAAGCTGAAGATTTTTCCTGCTTTCGCGGAGGTTTCTTATTACTTCCAATTTTTCCGCCTTTAGGTTTTTTAGGTTTGTTATCTGATGATGAAGAAGACGGTGCGGGGGCTTCTTTTTCCTCGGTTAAAACCTCCTTTACCTTCACTGGGTTGGAAGCCTGGTAATCTAATATTTGATATACAAGATCAAGTTTTTTAAGGCTTCTGAATTTTGGAACATTTAAGGTTTTAGCTATCTCCTGAAGCTCAGGAAGTTTCTTAGCTTTTAATTCTGAAATTTCAAACATGAATAATTACGAATAAGTTTGTTTGGATTGATTTAACTTCTCCGGGAAGACTAGTAAATTTTTTTGGAGTCTTAAGTAACCTGTTTTGAAGTGGTTACGAAATGTTATTGCAATAATACGACTTTATTTTAATTTTTAAACAGGTTTTTTGAAAAGAATCTTTATTTTTGTCAGTCAAATTTCAAAGTTATCATGCTACAACGCATACAAACGGTTTATCTTTTTTTAGCGGCTATAGTTAGCCTTGGATTAATATTTGTTTTTTATCTTTGGGAAAATTCCGTTGGAGAAACGGTTTATGCCGAAGATGAATTAATGGTGTTTATAATGTTCCTTTTATCAGGTTCGTTATCTTTGGTAAGTATTTTTATGTTTAGAAACAGAAAGCTGCAGTTTGTGCTGGGGCGACTGAATATAATATTAAACTTTTTTTTACTAGGAGTGTTTGTTTATTGGTTGCTAAATGTACCTGGAGAGCAAGATATCTCAGAGAAGGGTATTGGGATGTTTCTTCCAATAATTTCTATCGTTTTTTTAGTGTTGGCCAACAAGGCTATAAAGAAGGATGAAAATCTCGTAAAATCTGTGGACCGATTGCGATAAGCCTATCATCTTAGTAGTATTAGTGCGTAGAAAAACCCGAAGTGAAAGCTTCGGGTTTTTTGATTTGTAAATAAGGTAGGTATTAAGGCTCATTTACTCAATTAATCTCCTCTGTCCTCTATATTCTTTAAGTAAAAAATTCCTTTATTAAAAAGAATACCTTTACCGCACGCAACCTTCTAGTGTAAATTGTATCTAATATTAAACGACGAATTATGAGACTATTTCTTCGATTAACTGCGTTAGCCTTTGTTTTACTTCTTTCCGGATGTGAATCTGATGATGAGCAACAGTTAAAAGTTTTGGATTTAACCACTACCAATCTTGTAGGTACGTGGAAACTTTCAGAAACCTATGTAAGTCCTGGTGGAGAAACTTCGTGGCAGCCTGTAGAGGATGGAAGCTCTTATACTTTTACTCAGGAAGGAACTTTTACTTCAGATAACAATGAAAATTGTGCAGAGGGAGAATATACAGTAGACGATGATAATTTGGCGCTAACTTACACTTGCGAAGAATTGGAGGAAGGACAAGCTGATGTTTGGAACCTGGCAGTACATTCACTTACAGAGGAAGTACTTATTCTAAGAGGCGTTGGTTGCGTCGAGGCCTGTTTGTATAAGTATAAAAAAATCTAATTCGAAAGATAATTGACTTTCAATCCTCCAGTCAATTATTCATCTTATCTTCTTTAGCGTCTCTTTCTTTTATCTTGTATTTTTGGAAAAACTGAAGAACTACAATGAATTCAAGAGAGGAGCAACTAAAGGCGTTTGAGCGCCTTCTGGATATTATGGATGAACTACGGGAGAAATGCCCGTGGGATCGTAAACAGACGATGGAGTCGCTGCGACACCTCACCATCGAAGAAACCTATGAGCTGGGTGACGCCATTCTGGATAAAGACATGGATGAGATAAAGAAGGAATTGGGAGATGTTTTGCTACACCTTGTGTTTTACGCAAAAATTGGAAGTGAGACTAATGATTTTGATATTGCCGATGTTTCTAATTCAATTTGCGAAAAACTCATTTCCCGTCATCCGCATATTTATGGCGATGTAGAAGTAGCCGATGAAGAAGAGGTGAAAAAGAATTGGGAAAACCTGAAGCTGAAAGAAGGAAAAAAAAGTGTGCTGGAAGGCGTTCCGCGATCCTTACCGGCTATGGTTAAGGCCAATCGGATACAGGATAAAGTGGCCGGAGTCGGATTTGATTGGGAAGAACCGCAACAGGTATTCGAAAAGCTTCAGGAGGAGCTGGGAGAACTTCAGCACGAAGTAAATTGTGATAACAGAGACGAAATAGAAGCGGAATTTGGTGATGTTTTGTTCTCGATGATCAATTACGCCCGCTTCCTCAAGGTCAATCCGGAAAATGCCCTGGAAAGAACTAATAAAAAGTTTATTAAGCGTTTTCAGTACCTCGAAGAAAAAGCAAAGGAAAACGATAAAGCATTAAAAGATATGACCTTGGCTGAAATGGACCTTTTCTGGAATGAAGCTAAAAAACTTTAGTGCGGAGCAATAAAGGGTGGAGAGTGAGGAGTCGATAGTTTTTACTCTTCACTCTTCACTTTCCATTTTATAACCTAATACAAAGACTTTACCTTTTGTAACTTCTTTTTCCAGACTTCCAACTGTGCTTTGTGGTCATTAATATTCTTGTGTACGTCCTGTACCAGTGGGTTATCTTCATCTACATTAGAAAAGAACTGAAGGTTGTTCTCGAGCTGTCTAATTTCGGCAGTGGTTTCTTCAATTTTCTTGGTTAAGAAATAATGCTCATTTCTGATTTTTTTCTCGTCATCTTCATCATTTAGCGCCTGGATCTTGTTCTCGTACTTCATCATTTCAGCTTTAGTACGGTTCACATCAAGTTTTCCGAATAACTGATCTAAGACTTTATTGAATTTCCCTTCAATAAAACGCTTGCTGTAAGGCACTTTACCAACGTTTTTCCATGCGGCAATATATTCCTTTATTTTTGCCAGGTCATCTTCTTTTTTGCCTGTAAATTCAAGAGCTTTTAATTTGTCCAGGATATCTTTTTTCTGTTCAAAAGCTTCGGTTTCTTCTTTGTTTTCCTCGTTTTTACTGGCATGTAGTCTGTCAAAATAATGGTTGCATGCAGCCTTAAATTGTTTCCAGACTTTATCACTGTCTTTTCTGGGAACATGTCCAATCTTTTTCCAGTCTGCCTGGATTTTCTTCATTAAGGGAGTGACAGTTTTGAAATCGTCACTGTCTTTATTATCATCTGCAATTTTTATAAGCTCACGCTTTTTCTCAAGATTGTCGTACTGCTGCTTTTTTAGGTTTTTGTAGAAGTTGTTTTTGTTCCGGTTAAATTTGCGAACGCTCTGTTTAAATTCGGTCCAGGTTTCTTCATTTTTAGCTCTTGGAACTTTTCCGGCTTTAAAGAATTCTTCTCTTAAAGCCTCAAGTTCCTTGATCTCTTGTTGCCATTTGTTATGGCTGTTATAATCCTCCTCAGCAATATCCCGGATCTTACCTATGATTTCCTGTTTTTTAATCCAGTTCTTTTCATAAATCTCATCGAGGTTATTAAAGTACTGCTGTCGCTTATCGTGTATTTTTTTGGTCGCATCACTAAACCTTTCCCAAATATCTTCCCGGTATTCCTTTCCGACAGGACCCAGCTCTTCTTTCCACATTTTGTGAAGCATCTGCAGTTCACGAAAGGCGCGGTTAACATCTTCCTCTTCTGCCAGCTCTTCTGCGCGATCTATAACTTTGAGTTTTTGCTCCAGGTTGTGTTTAAAATCTAAGTCTCTGAATTCTCTGTTTAGATGGAGGAAATCATAAAAATTCTCTACGTGGTGATGGTAAGTATTCCAGACATTATTGTAGCGATCACGGGGGATTGCACCCGCCAACCTCCATCGGTCCTGTAAATCCTTAAAATGTTTATAGGTGGTGTTAATATTTTCTTCAACATCGATAAGCCCTTTGAGCTCCTCGATAATTTCAAGACGCTTATTCAGATTTTGATTGAGGTCCTGCTTAAGTTTTTTATAGTAAAGATTTCTTTTCTCCTTATAATCAAAGTAAAGATCATTAAACCTTTTCTTGAGTGGAGTGGAGTAGTGGAAGTCAATAATATTACCGCCATCTGCAAGAAACTCTTCTTTCTTCTCTTCCAGCTCTTCATCAAACTTAGCATTAAACTCCGCTCTTATTTCAGTAACGTGATCTTTAATTGCCTGCACCTTTTCTTTTTTCAGTAAAGCTTCCAGTTCGTCCGTCAGCTGTTCCTTACTCATGGAATGGTAATCTTTCTTCTCAATATCGTGTCTTTCAACTGCACTTTCATCCTCGCTGTCTTCAGCGACTGCTTCATCAACGTCTTCCTGGTGACTTTTAAAAGTCTTTCGGTTTTCATTCACCATTGCACCGGCTACATCTCCCTCCATATCTTCATCGTGCTCGTGCTCAGTCTCGCTGTTCCTGTTTTTAGCAGATAAATCTTGCTGTTTTTTGTTTTCCTGAACAAAAGCATCTGCAGAATCATTGTCAGAATCCTTGCCTTTTTCGAGTTCTGAAACTTTAGAAGCTGCAGCACGTTTTTCTTCTTCTGAAGCGGGATCTGCCTCAATCGCGTCAGGCTTTGCAGTGTTTACCTTCTCCTCCAGGCTTTTCGACTGCTCCTCTTCTTTATTACTGTCAAAAGTAGGGTTAGCAGCAGTTACGTCTTCCTGCTTCATATTTTCCTGTACGATAGCATCTGCCGTGTCATTCTCGTTCTCTTCATTTTCTTCTTCGGAAGCTGAAGATGCCGCAGTGGATTTGTCTTTAGCTGAAGCAGGCGCGTTAGAATTGCCATTTTCAGCAGGCTGAGCTTTTTGTGTATTCTCAACAGGTTCAGAAAATGAATTTTCATCAGTGCTTTCTTCTGCTGCCTTACTTTCACTTTCCTTCATAGCTCCTTTTTCTGAATTGGTACTTTCAGAAGCATTAGGATTAACGCCGGAAAGGTTTTTATTTTCCTTATCATTTTCTTCGTGAGACATATCGTTCAGTGTTAACGTTCGTCGTAAAGTTTATGCCTGAAAGATAACAACTCCCCTAAAATTGGGCAAGGGATTGAGTCTATTTGTAATGAGATGGAATAAAAGGAAGAAGATATCACATATTCCAGATTTCCCATGCTTTTTCTGCTTGTAATTGCAGCATTTGCAGACCGTTACTGGTAGAAGCACCGTTTTTTGCCGCCAGTTCCATGAATTTTGTGGTCGACGGATTGTAAATTAAATCGTAAGCCAGATGATCCTGAGTTAAATAATGGTAAGGAATATCGGGATGATCTTCAGTATTTGGAAAAGTCCCTAAAGGAGTGGTGTTGATTATAATTTTGTACTTCTGAAGGATTTCCTCATTTAGATCCTGATATGAGACCTGGTCTGGCCCGGGGTTTCTGGAAACGTAGAGGTACTTTATTTCAAGTTTTTGAAAGGCAAACGCAACTGCTTTCGAAGCTCCGCCCGTACCCAGGATTAAAGCACGATAATTGCCATTTTTGAGCATCGGCTTTATTGCGGCAGAAAATCCAACATAATCTGTATTATACCCGGTAAGGCTTTTGTCTTCTTCAATTTGAATGGTATTTACCGCTCCAATAGCTTCAGCATTCTCATCAAGACGGTCCAGATAGTTCATAACCGACTGTTTATACGGAATTGTAACATTTAAGCCTTTTAAACCTTCATTTTGCTGAATTATAGATTCAAATTGGCCAATTTCGGCAATATCAAAATTACGATATTCAGCATTTATAGCTTCATTCTGAAACTTTTCAGAAAAATAACTTCTGGAGAAAGAATAATCAATGTTTTTTCCAAGGAGTCCAAATAATTTCATGGTTTTTTAGCTTTTTTCTCATACCACGCGAGTGCAAGTACGATAAATATTCCAAATAATATAAAGAAAATGGCAATCCAGGTTTGCTCATTGGCAAAATCAGGAAAATACCTGTCATAGTTGTCAATAATTCTGTTTCCCTGGCTGTCCGTGAGAATATTTCCGAAATCGTCTATTTTAAAAATGGCTTCTTTCCAGGGCCAAACCACACCTAGCGATCCCGTAATAAAGCCAATTATCACTGCAAAAGTATCGTTTTTATAACGTTTCAAAACGTAACCCAGTAAATGCGACAGAGAAACAAGGCCGGCCAGCGAACCCAATGAAAAAATCACCAATACCTGTAACATTCTTAGCCGTTCCTGGTTGTTGATAAAATCGAAATCCAGGCTTAGAATGTCGGCTACTGTATCGTACAAAGCATTTACAGATTCTACAAGTAGCAGTACATAATTACCAAGTAAAATGAGAATAAAAGATCCAGACAGCCCTGGAAGTGTCATCCCGGAAACACTAATCATCCCGCAGAAAAATACAAACCATAAATTGTCATTTTCCTTAGCGGGTTCCAAAAAACTAATTGCGACGCCTAAAGTTATTCCCGCCAGGACAAAGAGAATGCTTCTTTTGCTCCACTCGTCAAAATCTTTACTGATGTAGTAAATTGAGCCAATAATCATCCCGAAAAATGCGGCCCAAACGTAGAGCTCGTAATAAACAATAAGGTAATCGAGGATTTTGGATACACTAAAATAACTTATTAGCATACCTAAAATAAGAAGCCCAAGAAATTTTCCGTTTATATATTGAAAAAGACTCCGAAACCTGCCGCTTACAAGCAGTTTAAAAGCTTTAAGATTAACTTTTTGGAGAGAATAAATAAATTCTTCGTAGAAGCCGGCGACAAAAGCAACAACACCACCAGAGACACCGGGTACCTTGTTGGCAGCTCCCATGGCAAGGCCTTTGAGCACTAAAAAGAATTTATCGGTAAAGGTCCTAGTCTGCTGCATTAGCACTCAAAGGTTTTTGACTGGCAAAATATTCGAGGGCCAAAATAAGTAAGAAACCTGCTAACATTAAGATGAAAGCAAATAAGGTGTTAGGTTCTCCTTCAAAATTCCATGGTAACACAGATGTTTCTCTTAATACAACTTCTTTGTCACCATAAGTGGCCGTTTCCAGCACTTTTTTCCAGGGCCATATTTTATTCAGTGAGCCGGCTATAAAACCTGTTAGAACAGCCAGGGTAATAGTGCTATAATTTGTAAAAAGCCATTTAAGTAAGCGGGAGAAGGTAAGTAAACCAAAAACAGCTCCGGTGGCAACGACCGCCAGGGTTTTGATGTCGAAATTATGCGCTGCTTCACTAATCGTCTTGTAAGATCCCAGCAGTAATAAAATAAAAGCTCCTGAAATCCCCGGCAGAATCATGGCGCATACTGCTACAGCTCCTGCAAAGAATAAAAAAAGAGAACTGGAACTACCGGCCATTGGCGGGAGAGAGACGATATAAAAGGCAACCAATGCTCCAATTAATAATGCTATCACAACCTTAAAATTCCATTCAGGGATCTGTTTTCCTACAAACCAGATGCTGGCCAGTACCAGGCCAAAAAAGAACGACCAAATTAGGACAGGATGAGCTTCCAGAAGATAGTTGGTAAGACGCATGACGGTGAAAATACTGATTAAAATCCCTGATAAAAGAGCAACAAGAAAAGAGCCATTCAGTTCCTTCCACATTGCAACGAATCCATCTTCTTTCCAGGTTTTAAGCAAGGAAATATTCACTCCGCCAATGGTACCAATAAGTTCTTCGTAAATTCCTGAAATAAAAGCTATAGTTCCCCCGGAAACACCAGGAACAACGTCTGCAGCCCCCATAGCCATACCTTTTAATGTAATTGTAAAATAATCCCTGATACTTCGCTGCATGTTCTTAAATTAAGATTCAACCAAAGGTATAAAAAAGTTAAAGGTGGAAAGTTTAAAGTGAAACGTAAATATAGAAACTTAACGAGACAGGAATAAAATGATTTACAAAAATATATGCATTCTATGTTATCAGTTTCTCAGATTTAAGACAGCTTTTAGATATCTGAGTGATTGATAGGGAGAAATGTAGCTGTCAAAGGTTATAGATATGAAAATTTATCTTTGGTTGAAAGCTCAATGAAAAAAATAAACAGATATCCACAGGAATTTTATGTTTTCTCGGTAAACTTTAGGAGGTTTTTACGTAGGAATTGATAATCTCTTTTACGCTCTTGCGCCTAAAAATAGTAGGAAATAACTCTTCTATAATGATGTAGTATTCTGCATCAAGTTTAAGGCCGTTCTTCAAATGGAAATATGCTTTTTCTCCTTCGTTAAGGGAGAAGAATAATCCCGCGAGGCGATATTCAATTTCGGCAGTTTCGGGATAGAATTCCATTGCCTGCATCAGGTTTTGTATAGCAGTTTCAAATTCTCCCAGATCTATGAGAATGTCACATCGTTTGATCCAGGTTTCCAGCTCATAATTTCCCAATTCCAGGCTCTTCTTGTAGCCTTGTTCAGCTTCTTCGTAAAAGTTTAACCGATTATTAATTTTTGCGTACCGTTTCCAGTAAAGCACGTTTTCTTCATCTATATTAATTGCTTTGTTGATGTAATAGAGTGCTTTTTGATAATTTCGTTTTTTGATGTAGAAGTCTGTAATAGCAATCCAGCCTTTATCAAGAAGCGGGTCTTCATGTACCGTCATTTTGAAATTATCCAGTGCAAGTTTATCTGCTCCAAGTTTCTCAAAACATTTTCCAATTCTCAAATAAGCAAAAGAAGTGGGATCGTCTAGCTCCAGTGTTAT
This sequence comes from Autumnicola psychrophila, assembly GCF_031846645.1. Classification (NCBI taxonomy): domain Bacteria; kingdom Pseudomonadati; phylum Bacteroidota; class Flavobacteriia; order Flavobacteriales; family Flavobacteriaceae; genus Autumnicola; species Autumnicola psychrophila. The sequence continues at coordinate 59,544 of NZ_JAVRHN010000011.1, read as the reverse complement.
ACGGTAATTCTCAATAGCTTCATTGTATCGACCAAGCTTTTCCAATACCTTTCCTTTTTCCAGGTAGGCACCAATAAAATAGTCGTCACTAATAATGGCAAAATCGAATGCTGTAAGTGCTTTTTCGTAGTCCTTTAAATCAAAATATTGTTTTCCAACCTGGTGCCATGCCACTTCGCAATATGGATTCTTGTTCAGGTACATGTTGAGATACTCTATTGCTTCATTTTTTTGATCAAGAAAATCAAAACAATACATCACATTATACAATGCCGAATAGTCTTCCTCATCTGCTTCCAGGCACTTCATAAAACTATACTTGGCATTTTCGAAATCTTCAAGAAAAAGATATTCCATTCCTATCAGAGAATGCACATCGGCTTCATCTAACGTTATTTCAAGTGCCATTTCTAGCGCATGAATAGCAGCCTGATGGTTGTCTCTTTTGGATAGTATTTGTGCTTTTTGGATATACACCTCTTCATTGGAAGCTTCCAGACCCTGGAGTTCATTAAGTAAACCGTCAGCTAAATCCAATTTATCTTCAAAAACAAGTATTTCTACCTTAAAGAGCTTAAGATTTGTGGAGGTTGGGTGTTGCGCGAGCCCTAATTTAACAGCCTTTTTTGCCAGTGCAATTTTGCCGTTCTCTAAATAATGATGAATGATGTTCTCAAACTCATTCGAGTCAAAGAAAAGAACATCGTTTGTTTTCAGCATCGATTCAAAGCGGGTAAGCGAGAAATTGTTTTCTTCGTTATGGCTCAATTGCATAAACAAGGTGTTACGGGATTTCTACTGTAATAAAATTAAAAATCATAACAAGCGTTTCCGGTAAATGGTAATTTTGTTGTTAACAATTTAATCAACAGGAGCGGCCGCCGTCATATATTTCTTCTAGTAGGTCAATAATAATGCCACAACCTTCTTTTATTTCTTCTTCTGAAATAGTTAACGGAGGAGTGATACGAATTGCTTTCTTTTCAAATAAAAGCCAGAATAAAATTAGTCCTTTATCCTTTGCTTTGAGTATAATTTCTGAAGCGATTTCCTCAGAAGGAAGAAGGGCTGCGAGCATCAAACCTTTTCCGCGTATATCCATTATTAGCGGGTGCACGAGCAATTCGCGAAACAATTTCTCTTTTTGAAGAGTGGCGGGTATAAGGTTTGTTTCTGTAATCTCTTTTAAAGTAGCCAAAGCGGCAGCCGCAATCACAGGATTGCCCCCAAAAGTGGTAATATGGCCAAGTTTAGGATTGTCTGCCAAAAGGTCCATTAATTCTTCTGAAGCAGCAAAAGCACCTATAGGCAGCCCTCCACCCATACCTTTTCCTAAAGCAACAATATCTGGTGTAACATCGAAATTTTGAAAGCCAAATAGTTTGCCTGTTCTTCCAAATCCCGGCTGAATTTCATCCAATATCAACAACGTTCCGGTTTTTTCGCAACGCTCTTTTACCTTTTTCAGAAAATTGTTTTCCGGAAGAATAAAACCCGCACCTCCCTGGATCGTTTCAAGAATGACACCTGCAGTTTTTTTGCTGATCTTCTCCAAATCAGCTTCATTATTAAAAGTAATAAAGGAAATATCTCCAATTAATGGCCTGAAAGGCGCCATACGTTCCTCCATGCTCATAAGGCTTAGCGATCCCATCGTGTTGCCGTGATAGGCATCTTTGGCTGCAATAATTTCACTGCGGCCAGTAGCCCTTCTGGCAAGTTTTAACGCACCTTCAATAGCTTCGGTTCCCGAATTGGTCAGGTACGTTTTTTTGATATTATCGGGAAAGTATGTGGCCAGAAGCTTTGTAAGTTCGACTGCTGGTTCCTGGGCATATTCTCCATAGACCATCACGTGCAGGTATTTCTCTGCCTGATCTTTTATTGCATTTACTACGGCAGGATGGCAATGCCCTAATGAACATGCCGAAACTCCAGCCACGAAATCAAGATGTTTTCTACCGTCTGTAGTATAAATATAAGAGCCCCTGGCATGTGAGACTTCCAGCCCCAGTGGATGTGGAGTGGTTTGCGCCTGATATTTTATAAAATCTTCTTTCAAATTTGCTCATTTTCGTCCTCAGAAGATGTGTTCTTCAATTGGTTTACAGGCTGGATTTCTTCTTGTTCCCGTTGCGGTGGAGTCTTGGAATTCTTAAGGTCTTCAGGTTGCAGGCGTGAGTTTTCATTCAGTAAAAGATCGTCATCTTCCCGCTCATCAAAAAATTCTTCCTGCTCTTCCGGTAAAGGGATGCCCTGAATCCGGACAAGTTCAGGTACAGGCTTTCCTTCAAAAAGGTCTTCCTTTGTCATTAGCCTTTCTTCGCCCCGCCAGTTAAAACCAATAAGTAGTCTTTGATTTATGGGAAATTCTTCTTCGGGATATAATCCGCCTTCGGGATCGTCAAAGTAATAAATTTCATCTATATCCTGCTCACTGAACAAAATCCTTATAGAACTTGACACTGTTCGGTTTATTCCTATAAGTTCCTGTTGTTCGTTGCGCATGTAATTCAGCGTTTCAGTATTCTTGTTTATGTCAACCTGGTAAATGTCGTTTTCGCGAAACAGTCCTACCAGTTCCATACCCTTTACCTGATTGTAACCTTCAATAGTATCCTTTTGAATCAGAAAAGCATTGTCGAATACCATCAATGAGTCCAGTTGTTCGGTTTCAGGATTTGATTTAAGATGAATAGTATCTCCGGTCATCTGGCTTTCTCCAGACCAAATTACAGGATTTCTTCTTTTCGTTACAGAAGTAACGGGACCGCTGGTTATGTTAATAAGTTTAGTTAATCCTGTTTTTTGATCCACGTATATAGAGTCGCTCTTCCCGCTCATATCTGTTTTAAATATCCTTACATCATAAAATCCACGAATCACTCTTTCCTCAGGAACGCCTGTAATCATTAAAGTGTCGCTGTGTATAAATACCGAATCTCTGTCCTGTAAAGTAGCTGCTACGGGTCTTTTAGTGATAATTACTGAATCTCTTTCGCGAAATACTTCAGCGTAGTGCCCTTTTACCACACTTTGATTTATGGTATCTGTAATTATGATGTTATTCGTGGCTGAAGCAAAATTTCTGTTCCTGTCAAAATAAAGGCTGTCTCCTTCTACCTGCCTGTTTTTATAGTCTATCTGGGAATTTTTTACAAAATATCCAGTATCCCCGCGAGTATCATAAAAACCTCTTTCGCAATAAACTGTGCTGGTTTCGCTTTCGATGGTTGTAGGGCCGTAGAGATAAGCGTGGCCAGTATCAGAATAAAAATCGAGTTGTTCAGAATTAATTACGTATTCCGGATTTGTCAGAACAACATTAGTAAGAAAGGAGTACTTATCCTGTTCCATATAATACCTGCCAACGGTACTGGTGAGCACACTGGCAGTGTCAATTACTTTTCCTCCACTCCGATAATAGGCTTGTTGTTTTACACGATCAAAAAATAAACTATCAGTTGTTAAAGTGGTTTGCGGCCTTTGCATAACCACCTGACCACTGGCAAAAGCAAATTGTGTAGTACCATTATACTCGGCATAACTACTGGCCATGCTCACAGTATCTCCCTGCTGCATTCTTACATTTCCAAAAGCTTTAAAAAAATTATCCTGATTGTAAAAAACTGCATTGTCGCACCACACCTCGATTCCCTGATGAGTAAAATGTACTTGGTTCTCAACTTTGCTAAGAATAATAGCGCCGGGATACCTCTCTTCATTTTTTACCTGCCGGTCGCTGGTGTAATTAATTTTTTTCCCATCCTGAGCATAACTGAAACAGGTACAGAACAGGATAGAAAAAATGAGGAGAAATTTGAAGTACTTCAAAAGAAAAAGTTTTTGCGAAAATAAAGAAAATTCTGTTTAAAAAATATCTTCTTTTTTCGAATGAAGCGCGGATTTATTTCAATTTTCAGAAGGCTTATGTTTCAAAATATCAGCTAATTATACTTGAACAACTCATAAGGTAATCTTAATGTAATACAATAAAATATTAAAAACCCCTCTGCTGCGGCGGGTTTTTGAAAACATTAACACGCGTCAACGTCTTTCCAGCTAATTAACCTGTATGTTTAAGCGTGAACTAAAAATTATAATTATGAAGAAACCAGTTGTAAAGGTTGATTTTGTTGATGAATCACCGAAAAACGGAAAATTTAAATCTCGAAGGAGATTTATAAAACTTGGTGGGATAGCTTTCGCCGGTTCGAGTTTTTTAATGTATTCCTGTAGTGAGGACGATGATTTTAACCCGGGCCAACAAGAAGGTCCTGATCCGCAGCCAGAACCAGAACCTGAGCCAGAGCCGGAGCCAGAACCGGAACCAACAGCTTTTGATCTTGGAAGTGGTGATGTAGGGATCCTTAATTACGCTTTCGCTTTGGAACAGCTTGAGGCAGCATTTTATACTGCAGTAAGAGGAGATGCTTACTATGAAGGAGCTCCACAAGAAGAAAAAGATGTTATTGATGATTTATATAATCATGAAGTAATTCACCGGGAGTTCTTTAGAGCTGCAATTACCGCAGCAGTAGGAGAGGGTAATGAAGATATGGTACTACCAACATTAGAATTCGACCTTTCTTCCGTCGATCTTAGTAGTCGTCAGGAAGTGCTTGAAACTGCCCTTCTTTTGGAAAATACAGGAGTAGGAGCATATAATGGTGCAGGGGATAGACTTGCAAGTTCTGATTATCTGACTATTGCAGGTAAAATTGTTTCTGTGGAAGCGAGACATGCGGCAGCAATTTATGAATTACTGAATCCAGAAGGTGGAATTGCAGCTGATGATACTATTGATGAAAACGGACTTGATCTTGCTTACGATCCATCACAGGTGCTTCAAGATGCAGGCGGATTTATTACTACAGACTTCACGGCTACACAGTTGCCTGAACCAATGACATCGTAACCACTAATTCCTAAAAGAAAAAATTATGAGTATTATAAAGATGCTGGATGGATTTACATCCGAGAATTTAATGAAAAAAAGGAGTTCACGGCGTGAAATGTTCGCTACCGTAGGTTCCTTAGGTAAAAAAGTGGCTGCGGCAGCAGTTCCTTTTGGACTGGCAACAAACAATGCAAAGGCGGCAGCTTTTTTTCAGGATACAACTGGCCCTGTACAGGCTTTACAATTTGCGTTGCTTCTGGAGCGTTTGGAAAATCAATTTTATTTAATGGCCTTAGAATCTGATGTGCTAACTGGTCGTGGGGGACGAGTTGAAAATGTATTTATGGATATTTCAGCCCATGAATCTGCACACGTTGAATTCTTAGAATCAAATTTGACTGATGCAGGTGCAGATGTGAGCGATATGCCAACTTTTGATTTTACTGCCGGAGGAATTTTTGATCCATTCAATGCAAATGGAGATGCTGATGCGTCTTATGCACAGTTACTCGCATTGGCTCAGGCTTTTGAAGATACAGGGGTGAGAGCATATAAAGGACAGGCTCCTAATTTAATGAATACACCATATCTTGAACCTGCTCTTCAAATTCATTCTGTTGAAGCACGACATGCTGCTGCAATTAGAAGAATAAGAGGAACAGAAGGATGGATAACAGGTGAAGGTGCTAACGCTATGGCGCCAAATGTACAGGCTGCAATGGATGCATACGCTGCAGTGTACGCAGGAGAAGGAAATGTAACGCAGGTTATTGATCTTACTACTCTGGATTATGGTGATTCACCTTTAGTTGGAGATGTTGCCGAGGCTGTGAGTCAGGCATTTGATGAGCCATTAGGAATGGATGATGTTAGTGCTATTGCCAGCCTATTTATTGCTACAGATGATAGTGAAGAGAGTGACGGATAGAAGAAGTTCACAAGATTCTTGTTTATAATAAGAAAAGGCTGTTTCGCGAGAAACAGCCTTTTTTATTTAAAATTGTATAAGATGTTATCGGGTGATCGTTTGTTTACGATCCGGTCCAACCGAGACTACAGAAATTGGTACTTCAAGTTCTTTTTCTAAAAACTTCACGTAATCATTAAATTCTTTTGGTAACTCAGATGCTTCGGTCATTCCGGTAAGATCAGCCGCCCAGCCTTTCATTTCGCTATAGACAGGAGTAACATTTTCTGCTTCTATATTGTATGGCAGATGTGTAATTTCTTTTCCTCTGTAGTTATAAGCAGTACAAACTTTTAGAGTTTTAAATCCGCTTAAAACATCACCTTTCATCATAATTAGCTGCGTGATACCATTCACCTGCACAGCATATTTTAGAGCCACAAGATCCAGCCAGCCACACCTTCTTGGTCTACCCGTGGTAGCTCCAAATTCGTTACCTACACGCGCCATAGTTTTTCCGTCTTCATCAAAAAGTTCGGTCGGGAAAGGACCACTGCCTACGCGGGTGGTGTATGCTTTAAAAATTCCGAAAGCTTCTCCAATTTGTCTTGGTGCCACACCTAAACCAGTACAGGCTCCTGCCGCAGTGGTATTGGATGAGGTGACAAAAGGATAGGTTCCAAAGTCGATATCCAGTAAAGATCCCTGTGCACCTTCAGCTAAGATACTTTTTTTGTCCGCCTGTGCTTTTTGAAGGTAATCTTCACTATCTATAAAAGTAAGTTCTTTCAACGTTTTTACAGCATCAAAAAATTCTTTTTCGAGTTCTGCCAGGTTGTACTGCACATCCACATTATAGAACTCAATCATTTTTTCATGCTTGTTGGCAAGGGAACGGTATTTCTCTTCCCAACCCTCAAGCTCAAGATCTCCTATTCTAATTCCATTTCTTCCGGTTTTGTCCATGTAAGTTGGGCCAATGCCTTTTAAGGTAGATCCAATTTTGGCTTTACCTTTAGAAGCTTCAGAAGCTGCGTCAAGTAACCTGTGTGTTGGCAAAATAACGTGCGCTTTTCTGGAAATAAGAAGCTTGGATTTATAGTCGACCTTGTGTTTGTCGAGATTCAGAAGCTCTTTTTTGAAAATCACAGGGTCAATTACAACTCCGTTACCTACTAAATTAATCGTGCTGTCGTGGAAAATTCCTGAAGGAATAGTATGTAAAACATGTTTTTGTCCGTCGAATTCGAGCGTGTGTCCGGCGTTTGGTCCGCCTTGAAAACGTGCTATAATGTCATACTTGGAGGTGAAAACATCAACAATTTTTCCTTTTCCCTCGTCGCCCCACTGGAGCCCGAGAAGTAAATCTACCGCCATGAAATATTTGGGTTAATTAGTTTCTTCTTTTTTGTTGCCGTAAAAATATAAAGAATGTTTGGTAATTTCGATATCAAAAACCTCTTCTATGGTTTTTTTGATGGTCTGTATCCTTGGATCACAGAATTCAATAACTTCTCCGGTATCGGTAAGGATAATATGATCGTGATTACGGTCAAAATAGGATTTTTCGTATTGTGCCTGGTTCTGCCCAAACTGGTGCTTTCTTACCAATCCGCAGCCCAACAACAATTCGATGGTATTGTATAAAGTAGCCCGGCTAACACGGTACTTTTTATTCTTCATTTTGATGTAAAGGGATTCAATATCAAAATGATCATCATTATTATATATTTCCTGAAGTATCGCAAAACGTTCCGGGGTCTTTCGATGACCCTTATCTTCCAAAAATTTGGTAAATACGTTTTTTACGACAGCCTGGTCGTTCTTATTTACAACTTTTTTACTCATAATTCTTTCTCCAAAGCAAAGATATGGGATTATTCACGGCTTACCTTGTCTATGCCGTTAATTTTTTTAAGCCTGCTAATGATCGTGGAAAGGATAGAATTATTTTTGACCACCAGGGTAATTCTTCCACTAAAAATACCATCTGAACTTTCAAAATTGATATTCTTCATGTTCACATTCAGGTTACTGGAAATTTCTTTTGTGATTTCGCTTACCAGTCCCAGGTTATCAATTCCCGTGAGCCTTATAACTGCTTTGAAGTCCTGTTGAGAACTATCTATCCACTTCGCCGGAATAATTCTATACGCATAATTACTCTGAAGCTGGATCGCATTTGGACAATCTTTTTTATGTACTTTAATCCCATCGCTAACCGTTACGAAACCAAAGACATTATCTCCCGGTATCGGGTTGCAACAACTGGCGAGTTTATAGTCCAGTGTTTCGTCCTGATCTTTGCCAAATACCAGCTGATCGTATTTGGAAGTGATTTCATCTTTATCAAGATCTTCGGCCACAACAGGTTTTTTGATCTTGCTTTTAATATAGCTAACCAGGGCATTACTTCTGGAGGAAGCAAATTCTTTAATTTTCTGGTTATCGATTTTACCGATTCCTACCCGGTAAAAAAGATCCAGACTGGTTTTTAAATGAAAAAATACAACCAGCTCGTTTACTGTTTTTTCGTTGAATTGTATCTTCTGAGATTTTAGTTTTCTGGTGAGGATCGCTTTTCCTTCTTCGGCGATTTCCTTTTTCTCATCTTTAAGAGAAGACTTTATTTTAGCTCTTGCCCTTGCTGTAGTGGCATAGTCCAGCCAGTTAATATTCGGTTTTGCGTTTTCTGAAGTTATTATTTCTACCTGGTCCCCGCTTTTTAATTCGTGACTTAGAGGGACGAGTTTATTGTTAACCCTTGCACCGCGAGTGTGAGTTCCAACTTCAGTATGAATACTGAAGGCGAAATCCAGCGGAGTAGCTCCCTTCGGTAGGGACTTTAAATCTCCCTGTGGTGTAAACACAAAAATTTCTTTAGAATATAGGTTGAGTTTAAACTGTTCTACAAAATCAACGGCATTAACTTCGGGATTTTCGAGAGCTTCCTGCAAACGGTTCAGCCATTCCTCAATTCCCTGTTCTTCCTGGACACTACCCTGTTTATATTTATAATGGGCAGCATAACCCTTCTCTGCAATTTCATTCATTCGCCGGCTCCTTATCTGCACTTCTACCCATCTTCCTTTTGGGCCCATAACGGTAATGTGCAGCGCTTCGTAACCTGTAGACTTCGGAGAAGAAATCCAGTCTCTTAATCGGGTAGGATTTGGCCTGAAATGATCGGTTACTATAGAATATATTTTCCAGGCAAAGAATTTTTCGTCATAAGCTTCACTCTTGTAAATAATCCTTATTGCAAACTTATCATAAACTTCGTCGAAGCTTACATTCTGATTAAGCATTTTACGATGAATGGAAAAAATAGATTTTGGCCTTCCTTTGATTTCATAAACAAATTCTTCCCGTTCAAGAGAGTTCTCTATAACACGGGAAAATTCCTTAATGTACGCATCCTGTTCCTCTTTACTCTCTTTAATCCTGGTGAAAATATCATTGTAAACTTCGGGTTCAGTATATTTTAGTCCAAGGTCTTCAAGTTCGGTTTTAATATTATAAAGCCCGATCCTGTGGGCCATGGGAGCATAAATATATAATGTTTCTGAAGCGATTTTCACTTGTTTGTCCGGCCGCATGGCGTCCATCGTCTGCATATTGTGCAGCCTGTCTGCTATTTTAATGATGATTACCCTTATATCATCGTTAAGGGTGAGCAGCATTTTTCTGAAGTTTTCGGCCTGTAACGAAACATCCTTGTCTTTTTTCAGACTCGAAATTTTGGTGAGTCCATCCACAATTTTTGCAACGGTTTCACCAAACATTTCTTCAATTTGCTCCAGGGTATAAGGAGTATCTTCAACCACATCATGAAGTAGAGCTGCAGCTATCGAGGTCGCATCCAGCCCAATTTCCGCAGCAACAATTTTTGCCACAGCAATAGGGTGGAAAATATAAGCTTCACCAGATTTTCTACGCTGGTCTTTGTGTGCATCTACGGCTGTATCAAAAGCAGAACGAATTAATACTTTATCCTCGGTAGTGAGGGTCTGGTAACTTATACGCAGGAGCTCCTTGTATTGCCTTGCAATATCCTTATTTTCCTTTTTTATAGCGGCTTCTGTCATCATGTTTTAAAAGTACAATTAAGATTATAAAGAAACAACTACAAATCTCCTTGCAGGTTTCTAAATCTCTGCAATAGTGTAGGGTGCGAGTAATGTACCTTCACATAAGCTTTATGCGGAGTTAAATTACTCAGGCTGTTTCTGGATAACTTTTTAAGACTGGAAATGAGGTGATTACCATTATAGGTGTCTCTCGCGAAATCATCTGCCTGATATTCGAATTTTCGGGAAAGATAGTTCATAATAAAACCTGTAATTTCAGAAATGGGGCTATACAATATTCCGAAGGCAACAAGGCCAATATGAAAACCAGGTTGTGAAACTCCCAAAGCTTCAGATAACAATGGATTTCCCACAAAAAGAGATAACAGCCATAATGTGAAGCCGGTGGTGAGGATAGAAGCGGTAAGATTTACGATAATATGGTTTTTCTTATAGTGACCTACTTCGTGCGCAAGTACCGCGACAATCTCTTCATCTTTCAGGTCGTTTACGAGCGTGTCATATAAAGTAATCCTTTTTTCCTTCCCAAATCCCGAAAAATAGGCATTGGCTTTTGTACTTCTTTTAGAACCGTCAATTACAAAAATATTATCGAGCTTAAAACCCACATTTTCGGCATATCTTTCAATTTTTGTACGCAGTGAACCTTCCTGTAGCGGAGTCTGTTTATTAAAAAGCGGAACAATAAGTTTTGCATAGAACATGTTCATAAAAATGGCAAATATCGCTACGAGAATCCAGGCATACCACCAAAAATTATCTCCGGCAATTTGGTAAAACCAGATAATGAGTGCCAGTATTCCACCGCCCAGGACAGCCATCATCAGCCAACCTTTTATTTTATCAAGCAGAAATGTCTTTTTTGTGGTTTTGTTAAATCCGTATTTTTCTTCAATAACAAAAGTGCTATACCAGGAAAAAGGAGTGGTGAGTATATCGCTGCCAAACATAATTATTCCAAAGAAAATAAGTGCTACCAAAATTGGGTTATCAGTAATGCTCCTTGCAATTTGATCTGCCCATTCAAAACCACCAAAAATTATAAATCCCAGTGTAAGCAAAACCGAAAAAGTGGAGGTGATCAAGCCGAATTTGTAGCGCTCTTTTTTATAGCGCTGCGATTTTTCATATTCTTCGGAATTGTATACATCCTCTAATTCCTGTGGAACGGGATCATCAAAATGCTTTGCGTTAAGGGTATCAAGAATTTTATCGACAATAAAATCGATAACTATAATGCCGATGATGATATAATATAAAGTCTCTGAAGTCAAATGTGTTTCTATTTAAATGAAAAATTTTTCTTGTTTTGGCTATAGCTTTGGTTGGATGAATTTTAGCTTTCTACCGTCTACCGTCTACCGTCTACCGTCTACCGTCTACCGTCTATCGTCTACAGCCTAATTTAAAAATCCCCGTTGCCGTTTGGCTTCAAAAATAAGAATCCCTGCCGCAACCGAAACATTCATAGAATCTATTTCACCACTCATGGGAATTATGATGTTTTGATCTGAATTTTCAAGCCATTCGCTGCTTAAACCGGTCGCTTCTGTCCCCACAACGATGGCCGAACTTTCCCTGAAATCAACTTCAGCATAATTTTTTGAAGACTGCAGCGCGGCGGCATAAATTTTAATATTTTGTCGTTTTAGGAACGCAATAATTTCAGAAGTAGAACCGGTGGCAATTTGATTAGTAAAAACACAGCCCACGCTGGACCGTATAATATTTGGATTGTAAAGATCGGTCTTTGGATTGGCAATTATCACTGCATCTGCATTTGCAGCATCTGCCGTTCTCAATAGAGCTCCGATATTTCCCGGTTTTTCGGGTGCTTCAGCAATAAGAATCAGTGGTTTTTCTGAAGAAAACTGCAAATCCTCCAGCGCTGAGGTTTTAGACTGAAAAACGGCAATTAAACCTTCAGTACTTCCGCGGTACGCAAGTTTTTTATAAACTTCAGAAGAGATTTCAGAGATATCAGGTCGAAAATTGGCATTTTCAAGCATTGACTTTATTTCGTCTTCGGAAGATAATTCGGGTTGAAAATAAATTTCCTTAAGCCGAAAACCACCTTTTATTCCTAACTGAATTTCCCGAATTCCTTCCACCGTAAAAACACCTTCTTTTCTTCTGTTTCGGGATTTTTCCTGTAACTGAAGAATTCGTTTTATTGCAGGATTCTGTAAACTCGAAATTTGTTTATGCATACAGCAAAGATAATAAAAGAGTTTCCCGCCTTACACATTTCTGAATCTAAAGTTAAGAGCGCTTAGGCCTGGGTTAAAAAACAATCGATATTAATATAAACTATTGTATATCAGGTGGAAAACAGCTAATTTTGTATGTTATTACTATAAAAGAAAAAGCGATGTTAGTAGAAAAAACAACAAAGAATAAGCTGCCTGTCAAAGAGGGTTTCAGAATACTGAGTTTTATTTTTGCAGCCATTTTGGTAAGCGCCTGCTCAAGCACCATAAATTTTCCTAATTCTGAGGTTATTCCCGCAGCCGAGGCAAAGCTGAAGGTTGAGAAAAATGATAATAATAACTACGAACTGGAATTTGAGGTAGAAAATATGGCTGACCCGGACCGGTTAACCCCTTCCAGAAGAAATTATGTAGCGTGGATGGAAACTGAAAAACACGGAACCATCAATATTGGAAATTTAAAGATAAACCGAAAGAACAGCGGAGAACTGCGTACTGTTACGCCGTATAAGCCAATCAGAGTTATTATTACGGCAGAAGACCGACAGGATGCAATAACCCCTTCTACCCAGGTTGTTCTTAATTCCGGGGAATTTAGGGTAAAATAGAGAGAGGCCCAGAAAATGACAAATATCGTCCCGCTGAAATTTTACTGCTGAAGAAGAAAACTGAACCTAAAATCCGTTTTCTTCTTCTTCAAAATAATTTACCAGTAGCGCCACGACATAACTGTAACTTCGTAATCCTTCAGACTGGTTATTGGCAATCAGGTACCGATTATAAATAATCTGAAAAATTGGCTCAAACGGATTCTTATGCGCCATCCAGAATTCTTCTACTTCTCTATAATTAGCCAAAATTCCCGGGTTAAGAGTTGCGATCAATTCCTCAGAAATTGCTTTATCCCTTCGGTATAATTCATTTAAACAATAACGAAGCGCAAATGTAAATCCGGAATATCTGAAATAAGGATCTGGATGGTTCATTGTCACCAGACAGGCAATAAAATTTGCTTCATTTTCTTTTGCAAAACCAAGCTGGTGACCAAGTTCATGACTGGCCGTTGTCGGAATTTTATACGGAACAATGAGCGTGTTAACCTGCGCCTCGTTGGTAAGCGGATTCAAGTATCCGTTAAAGCCCATATAGGATAACGGCATGCTGTATAAAGAGGATTTCAGGCTTTCCCCACGGTATGCCAGCTCCGGAAATTCTTCGCTTACACTCTCGTAACCTTCAACTGTTCTTTTAAAAAGTTGAGATGTGTTATACGGAATGTCAATTTTCACTGAATCATTTTCAGCAAGATCAGCATGGATTTGATTAGAACGATCAATGAGTTGTTTTGTTAGGGTAATCAGTTTTTCCGTGGTGTATTCATTATCAATTTCTAATGACTGGTGCAACGGCAAACGGTAATAATTATACCCCCAGAAGAGATTAAAACAGAGATAAATAATAGATAAACTGGCAAAGGCTTCTATGAGCCATTTTTTAGGATTTCTAAATCGTTCTTTTATCCTGATAATGATCCACCTGATCAATAGAATCACCAAAAATGCGTAAAGCAAATCGCCAAAAGAAAATGGAAGAATTCCTAAAGAAATCCTCATTACTCCGGAAATCTTTGGATAAAGGAAATTGCTGTACCAGGTTTCAATTAGAAGGGGGTGATTGGATAAAATATTGATAATGATGATCTGCAGGGGTAAGAATAAAGCAAGAACTAAGGTGGTTTTTCTCTTCACGGCGCTATATTACAATTTTTATAACTTTTCAAATTTTCCAGCTTACGCAATTACCAATACATTTGTGAATATACCAAAATATTAAGATTATGAATGAAGAAATAAGAGAGTTAGAACCGCGCGAATTATGGAAAAATTTTGCAGATCTAAACGAGGTTCCAAGGGCTTCCAAGAAGGAAGAGCAGGTAATAGAATTCATTAAAAACTTCGGAAATAATCTTAACCTGGAAACTTTGGTGGATGACGCCGGAAATGTGGTGATAAGAAAACCTGCCACTGCCGGTCTGGAAGATAGAAAACCAGTTGTGCTCCAGTCTCATCTTGATATGGTACACCAGAAAAATAATGACACAAATTTCGACTTCGCCACTCAGGGAATAGAAATGTATGTAGACGAAGATTGGGTGCGGGCAAAAGGCACCACGCTTGGTGCCGACAATGGTCTTGGTGTGGCCACAATTATGGCAATTCTGGAGAGTAATGAAATCCAACATCCTGCACTGGAAGCTCTTTTTACGATAGATGAAGAAACTGGAATGACCGGGGCAAAAGGCCTTGATCCCGATTTGCTTAAAGGAGAAATTCTGCTTAACCTGGATACTGAAGAAGATGACGAAATAGGTATTGGTTGTGCCGGAGGAGTGGATATTACGGCAATCAGGGAGTACGAGCAGGAAAACACCCCCGAAAATTCTGTGGGTTATTTGATAAAAGTAAAAGGCCTGAAAGGTGGCCATTCCGGTATGGATATAAATAAAGGACTGGGAAATGCGAATAAGTTGATTACCCGCGTGCTTTATGATTCCTTCCGGGATTATGGATTACGATTGTCTACGGTGCAGGGTGGCGGACTGCGGAATGCCATTCCGCGTGAAGCTGAAGCTGTTGTGGTTGTAGATAAATCTGATATCGAACCTTTTCTGAATGAAAACCTGATTTTGATCGACGACATTAAAGCGGAATATAAAAGCCTCGAGCCAAACCTCGATATAAGTATTTCTGAAGCTGACGTGCCGGAACATGTGATGAAGGTTGAAGATCAACAGGATTTACTAAAAGCGGTTTCCACAGCGCATAATGGCGTATATAGAATGAGCCCTGAAATTGAAGGACTTGTGGAAGCATCTAATAATATCGCAAGGATTTCTGTTGAAGACGGAAGGATTGAAGTTAACTGTCTCACAAGATCTTCAGTAGAATCTTCAAGAAATGATTTATCCAACAGCGTGGAGGCTGCTTTTGAACTGGCGAAGTTTAAGGTGAAACTATCGGGGGAATATCCGGGTTGGGCACCAAACAGGGAATCTGAAATTTTAAAAGTTGTAGATGAAACTTATCAGAAACTGAATCGGGAAAAAGCCAAAGTGGAGGCCTGCCATGCAGGTCTTGAATGCGGAATAATAGGAAATCATTATCCGCACATGGATATGGTTTCATTCGGGCCTACTATAAGAGGCGCACATTCTCCAGATGAACGCGCGAGCATTTCTTCAGCAAAAAAATATTATAAACTGATTCTTGAAGTTCTGAAAAATATTCCGAAGAAATAAACAGGAAATCTTTTAAAGAGAGGTGCTGAAAATGGCAGTTTTCGACTTGTAGATAAAAATCAGACAAAAAGATTGATCAATTAAAAAAGCCCCGTAATGGGGCTTTTTCAATTGATGTTCGGGAGAGTTTTACTATTCCTGAATATCTGTGAGTTCCAGTTTAAAAACAAGATCTGTATTTGGAGGAATAGGACCGCGGCCTCTTTCTCCATAAGCTAAATGACTCGGGATAAATACTACAGCCTTATCACCAACTTGCATTTGTTGTAATGCTTCATTAAATCCAGGGATCATAGGAGCATCTGGACCATACTTGATGTACATAGGACCATATCCTCCCTGTGCACCACGTTGCTCATTATAAGCACCTAATTCTCGTGCAATGTCTTCTTTATTAGTATCGAAATAACCTCCGTCTTCAAAATAACCTTCATATAAAACACCAACAGTTTGCCCTACTTCAGGTTTTTCACCGTCGCCTTTTTCTTCAAAGTATATTTTGAGTCCGCTATCTAATGAATCTGCCTGTTCCTCGATATTCTGAAGTTCTTGTGCGGTTTCAGCTTTGGCTTCTTCCATTTTCCTTGCAACTTCCTCTTTTTCAGCTTCTATTTCCTGAAGTCCGGTTTCAAAAGTTTCAGCAGCATCAAAATTTTTAGCTTCTCTTCCTTTTTTGATGATATTTACAGAGTTTATCACCACGTCTTCCACAGGTTTGTCCCTTGCCCCGGTCTCAACCTGACCAATAGAATCCACAACATCAAGGCCTTTTACTACTTTTCCAAAAACGGTATGTCTTCCGTCGAGATTGGGAGTAGGAGCCAGGGTGATAAAAAACTGACTTCCGTTTGTTCCCGGGCCTGCATTGGCCATAGAAAGAATTCCTTTCGCATCATGACGAAGACTGTCGTTAGTCTCATCTGGGAATCGGTAACCTGGTCCTCCTGAACCGGTTCCCGTAGGATCTCCTCCCTGGATTACAAAACCTTCAATTACCCGGTGAAAAATGATTCCGTCATAAAAAGGCTTATCCTGGTAAGTGCTGTCTACCTGTGGATTTGTACCTTCAGCAAGGGAAACAAAACTTCCAACGGTAATTGGGGTTTGCTCAAAATAAAGCTCTGCAATAATAGGACCTTTAGAAGTATTAAATTCTGCATAAAGTCCATCTTCCAAATCTGGATATTCATCATTACAGGAGAAAAGGGAAAGTGCTATTGCAAATAAAAATAATAAATTCGTTTTTTTCATTTCTTAATTATTGATTTCGTTATCGGTTTCCGTTTTTATTGAATGTAAAGTTACTTTTGTTTTGAGGGGAACATTAGTCCCAATTTTTCCTTTGTCACCATAGTAGCCAAAAGCCTGATAAGAAGGAAAGAGAAAAGTTACTGTTTCCCCTTCTTTCATGAGTTTAAGGCCTTCGCGCAGCCCGCTGAAAAGCTTTTCCTGGTCTATGGCATATTCTCTGGTAGGCTTTTCCCCTTCGGCATAAATAGGCTGCCCGTCTAGTGTGGAAATGCTGTAATCAAAAACCACAACATCACCAAAATTTGGAGTTACAGTATTCGTAGAATCGGTAGATTTCTGATTGTAATAATACCAGAAATTATTGCTTGAAGCAATGTAATTTTGGGTGGAATCCTCTGCGATAATGAGCTGAATTTTTTCTTCTTCCTGTGTAAGTAAATCTTTATTGCGTTGTGCAGATTCGTTTATATAGGAGCCGGAGCTCTGTGTTACAGGATATCTTGCTTCGGGAGACTTGCAGGAAGCCACGGCAATTCCAAATAAAATCAGCAATTTCAGTTTCATAGCGATAATTCCTTTGAATATTCCGGCAGAATTTGATTGAACCTCACCACAGTTTCTTCAAGGGACAAATTACTTTTTCCACCGGCTGCGTTAATATGTCCGCCGCCGTCAAAATGTTTTCTTGCAAAATCATTTACAGAAAAATCCCCTTTAGAACGGAATGAGATTTTGATCATATTTTCTGCTCTATGTTCTATAAAAATTACAGCAAAAACTATTCCTGCAAGAGACAGGCCATAATTTACAAAGCCTTCTGTATCCCCTTTTTTAAAGTTGTTCTTATCCAGTTCTTCCTGAGAGAGTGTGATATAAGCGGTTTTCAGTTCCTGATTTACCTTTAAATTCTGAAGTGCAACACCAAGCAGCTGCAATCCGTTTTGTGAATTGGTGTCGAAAACATTGTTATGAATAGTGGAATTGTCAGCTCCTTTTTCAATTAGATCGGCAACAACGCGATGCGTATCGCTTGAAGTTGAGCTAAATCTGAAGGAACCGGTGTCTGTCATTATTCCCGTGTAAAGGCAGGTTGCGATTTCAGGAGTAATTTTTTTAACGGCCATTAATTTCTCGATAAAATGATAGACCATCTGGCAGGTGGAACTCATGCTGGCATCGCTGTAAGTATAATCTGCATACTCTGCCGGTTCCTGGTGATGGTCGATCATAATAAAAGTAGCTTGAGACTGCTCCAGTTGTTCAACCATTAGGCCCGATCGGGAAAGCACATTAAAATCGAGGGTAAAGATAATCTCTGCCTCCGCAATTAATTTATTCGATTTTTCCTGGTTGCTTTCATAAATAATAACTTCTTCATTTCCCGGAAGCCACTTTAAAAAATGCGGATAATCATTAGGAGCGATCACGTGCGCATTATGCCCTTTCTCTTTCAGAAAATGCCATAATGCCAATGTAGAACCCATTGCGTCGCCATCGGGACCTTTATGCGGGACAATAACAATATTATTGGCTCGTGAAAGTTCTGCTGTTATTTCTAATATATTCTGTTCGATCATACCTGGTGGTAAAGATACGATTTATTAGATTTCGCTAATAGACGGACCTTCTTTTTTGGTTATTGACAAAGCAACAAAAAATGAGCTTTAAATCTACTTTTTTCTATTTTTTTTCTAATCTTCCGTTCTTTAACGCTTTAAAATTTTTGAATTGGTGCAAGAATAAAAATAGATAACTTAATATAAAGTAATTATGAGTTTGTAATTGTTATGAATTGTCTATTTTTGCACCAAATTTTAAAAAGATAAAAATGGCAGGAAATAAAACATTCACCATGCTGAAGCCAGATGCTGTAGAAAATGGGCATATTGGAGCAATCTTAGAACAAATCACAGCTTCAGGATTTAGGATAGTAGCAATGAAGCTTACGCAGATGACAAAAGCTGATGCTGAAAAATTCTACGATATCCATAAGGAGCGTCCGTTTTTTGGAGAATTGGTGGAATTTATGACTCGCGGTCCTATTGTGGCAGCTATTCTTGAAAAGGAAAATGCAGTGGAAGATTTTAGAACCCTTATAGGTGCTACAAATCCTGAAGAGGCTGCTGAAGGTACTATCAGGAAAAAATACGCTGCTTCTATTGGGGAAAACGCGGTACATGGAAGTGACAGCGATGAAAATGCAGCTATAGAAGGTGCTTTTCACTTTGCCGGAAGGGAAATGTTTTAATTTTCTTAAATAAATATTATTCTGAAGAGCCATCGGGAAACCGGTGGCTTTTTTGTTGCGGATATTTTCAATTTTCATTGCAGAACATTCTGCTAAGGGAAGCCAAAAAAAATATGAAGGTCGAAAATTGACAATTTTCGACCTTCATTATAGAATTGCTTATAACCAACCTTTTATCTTAGAACAAGCTTCTTTACAAGCTCCCGCCCAAGTTCTTTATTAAGAATTTTAATGATCTTTTCCCTTCCGTAGCTTAATTCTTCACGTAATACTGAAGAACTTAGCTGAACAAAGAGGGTAGAACCCTCTAATTTAATTGCTGTAGTGTATTTTTGAATTGCAGGGCCCATTTGCTGGTTCCAAACATCCTTAACTGTCACTTTATCGAGACCTTTTTGTAGTTTATTATGATCTACAAATTCCTGTAACACCTCGCTAATACTCATATTTTCATTATTCCGCTTCTTCATTTTTGGTGGCATTTATAGGTTCATATTTATTGTAGTGGTAGATAACTCCTTCCGGATCTAAAATTCTCATTTTATTTTCTTCAGCAGAAATTATAGTTTCTTTCCATGTAGCATAAGGAGTTTTATGATATAGCCTTAAACTGTCATTTTCGACTATAGCTTCAATTTCTTCGGTTGTACCGGCAACAAAAGGCGTACCATCAAAGTTAGGTTTGACTTTTCTCCTGAATCCTTTTTCGTCTTTAAATTCAAGATAATCAACATAAGGGCTAATGGAATATTCCTTTATGGAATCTTCAGAGAATTCCACTTTGTCAATTTCCCAATATCCCGAGAGATATTTTAACTGTTCTTTTGGGTCCTTCTTTTTACAGCTTAAAATCACAAATCCCAGCATTAAAAATGGCCATAATTGCTTCACAACTTAAATATTTTATAGGATTGATTGCTTTCTTTTACCACCTTTTCTGTCCTGTCCGCATGGGTGTCACTAATAAAAATTTGTCCGAGTTCATCAGTTGCTACAAGGGCAACAATGTGGGAAACCCGTTGTTCATCCAGTTTGTCAAAAATATCATCCAGAAGTAAAATTGGATTTACCTTACTTATTGCTTTTATAAAATCGAACTGTGCCAGTTTAAGAGCCACTAAAAAGGACTTTTGCTGTCCCTGGGAACCGAATTTTTTAATAGGATGCCCTTCGATTTCAAAACTTAGGTCATCTTTATGAATACCAACGCTGGTGTACTGCAACGCCATATCCTTCTGAAGGTTTTCCTCAAGCAATTTACTTAAATCCTTCCCGAATAACTGACTTTTATAACTGATATTTACCGGTTCTTTATTGTTGGTGATGTCGCCATACCTTTTGTTAAAAATCGGGATGAACTCCGCCAGAAATTTCTTCCTTTTTTCGAATAAATTTTGTCCAAACTCCGATAATTGCATGTTGTAAACTTCCAGCGTATCCCGATCAAAAGAATTGTTTGCCGCGAAATATTTGAGTAAAGAATTTCTTTGCGAGATGAGTTTGTTATACTGTAGAAGATGGTTGAGGTAAACATTGTCGCTCTGGGAAATAACGCCATCAATAAACTTACGGCGGGTTTCGCTGCCTTCAATTATTAAATCCCTGTCTGCGGGAGAAATAATAACTGTTGGAATAAAACCTATGTGCTCACTAAATTTGTCGTAAGGTTTATTATTCCGTTTAATCACTTTTTTCTGTCCCCGCTTAGCGCTTACAAGGATATGCTCCTCTTTTTGATTTTTCTCAAATTCCCCTTCCACTACAAAAAATTCAGAATCGTGATTAATGTTCTGACTTGTAATGGGATTAAAGTAGCTTTTTCCAAAGGAGAGATGGTAAATACTGTCCAGAACGTTAGTTTTTCCAACTCCATTATGTCCTACCAGGCAATTGATTTTTGCATCGAACTCAAATGCAATGGAATTTAGGTTCTTGTAATTGAGTAATGATAGTTGTTTTAAAAACATAAAATGCTGTGAATCAGCTATTTTTTAGAATTAAACCTAGGGACTCCCGACACTGCGAATGACCCGAAAATATCGAAAAAATACAAATAAATTCTCTTTTAATTTTCAATAAAAATTCTATTTTTGCCACGCATTAAATAGACTATATGGCAACGTACAAGAAAAAAGGCTATAAACCTTCTAATAAAGAGGAAGAAAAAAAACATGTAGAGGAAGAATCTACAACAGCAGAAGTTTTTAATTCTCTTGATGAAGGTGCCGGCAGAACTGAAACCTGGGTGGCCGAGAACCAGAAATACATTTACATTATTGTGGGTGTAGCCATTATTGCAGTCCTTGGCTATTTAGGATATGAGAGGTTCGTACAGGAACCAAGAGAGGCTGAGGCAGCCAATGAAATGGCACAGGCACAAAATTACTTTTCCGGAGCCCTTAATTCTACAGGAGCGCAAAGTGATTCATTGTACACAATGTCATTAAATGGAGGAGAGGGAAAATATGGTTTTGCTGAAATTATAGAGAATTACAGTGGAACAGACGCTGCTAATATTGCTAAATATCATGCCGGATTCGCTAATTTACGAATTGGAAATTATCAGGAAGCTATAGATTATCTTGAAGATTACAGTGCAGATGATCAAATTACTGCTGCTTTGGCTAAAGGCGGGATAGGAGATGCTTTTATGCAATTGAACCAGCCAGAAGAAGCTTTAGATTATTACGCTGAAGCTGCTTCTTTGCGATCCAATTCCTTTACCACGCCGAAGTTCCTACTTAAAGCAGCGATTACTGCTCTTGAACTAAATCAGGCAGGACAGGCAGAAGAGTATCTAACCAGAATTAAAGAAGAATACCCTGATACTCCTGAAGCAGATAAGGTGGCGATCCATATGGGACGCGCCCAGGCAATGAAATAAATAAAATATGGCTACTGAAGGAAATAACCTATCAGAATACGACAAGAGCACAATCCCAAACGCGAGCAATTTTCGGTTTGGGATTGTTGTTTCAGAATGGAACGAGAAAATTACCGAGGGTCTTTTTCAGGGAGCTTTTGAGGCACTGAAGGAGCACGGAGTGGTGAATGAAAAAATAGTACGCTGGAATGTTCCGGGAAGTTTTGAGCTTATTTATGGCTGTAAAAAAATGCAGCAGAGTTATGATATGCTCGATGCTATTATTGCGATAGGAAGCGTTATTGAAGGGGAGACTAAGCATTTTGACTTTGTTTGTGAAGGAGTGACGCAAGGCATTAAAGATTTAAATGTTCAGAATGATACTCCCATCATATTCTGTGTTTTAACAGATCAAAATATGCAGCAGGCCATTGATCGTTCGGGCGGGAAGCATGGTAACAAGGGGACAGAGGCTGCCATTGCAGCAATTAAAATGGCCCAACTTAGAAAAGACGCACGCTTTTAAGTGAAGGGTGAAGAGTGAAAAGTGATTGGTAAAGAGCGAAAGTTTGGAACCTTAAACCTCTCCAGCCTTGCCGCATAACTTTGAACTTTAAATCTGAAACCACCGATCTCAAAACTTTAAACTTTAAACCTTCAACCATTAAACTTCGAAGGCGGCATTATTCTTGTTATTTCTATTTTACTTAAAGTAGCTACGGAATTTAGGAGCTTTTTGAGTAAATTTGAAGTACCACCATCTAAATTTCCATATTTTGAAAGTTAATTTTTTAAACAGTAAGAAGAATACCCGCTATAACTACACTCCCAGGTATTATAAAGGGAAGGAGACGGGGAATATTTACGACTTTGATTCAAAATTTAACAAGTATAAGGAAGCGACAAATGCTATCGATTTTGGATCCCAATGGTCGGATGTGCGAAAATCCAGTCGAACAAGGGGCAACAGGGAAATTAATAAAAGAGTAGTGTATATTATTATCATTCTGCTTTTCATTTTTCTTTGGATTATAGATTTTGATTTGTCCATCTTTTCGAATGCGCGTTAAATGGGCGATTTTATTCAACTTTTACCAGATCACGTAGCGAATCAGATTGCCGCGGGAGAAGTGGTTCAACGTCCTGCGTCTGTTATTAAAGAATTACTTGAGAACTCAATTGATGCCGGCGCCAGTCATATCCAGGTAGTAATAAAAGATGCGGGGAAAACTCTTATCCAGGTGGTGGATGACGGAAGAGGAATGGGTCTTACCGATGCCAGGATGAGTTTTGAGCGCCATGCTACTTCAAAAATTAAAACAGCAGAAGATTTATTCAGTTTAAAAACAAAAGGCTTTAGAGGAGAAGCACTGGCTTCTATTGCAGCAATTGCACATGTAGAGTTAAAGACAAAAACTGAAGAAGAGGAGGTGGGAACCTGTATTAGGATTAAAGGTAGTACAATAAGCTCTCAGGATCCCTGCGTTAATCCAAAGGGAACTTCTATTTGTGTGAAAAACTTATTTTATAATATTCCTGCCCGAAGGAATTTCCTGAAGTCCGATGCGGTAGAATCGCGTCATATTATAGATGAATTTCAACGGGTAGCTCTTGCCCACCCTCATATAAATTTTTCCCTTCACCATAACGGGAGTGAGCTTTTTCAGCTTCCCGATACCAATTACAGGCAACGTATTACCAACATTTTTGGAGGAAAAACAAACGAAAAGCTGGTTCCGGTGAACGAGGATACCGAAATTGTGAAAATTTCGGGCTTCGTTGGGAAACCGGAATTTGCAAAGCGCAGCAGGGGAGAACAATTCTTTTTTGTGAACGACAGGTTTATAAAAAGTCCATATCTTAATCACGCTGTTGTTGCTGCTTTTGAAGGTCTCCTAAAAGATAAAGCTTATCCCAGTTATTTTCTTTACCTGGAGGTAGATCCAAAAAGTATAGATATAAATATACATCCCACTAAAACAGAAATTAAATTTGATGATGAGCATTCCCTCTACGCAATGTTGCGTAGTGCGATAAAACATAGCCTGGGGCAATTTAATGTTGCACCGGTTCTGGATTTTGACCGTGATGCTAATCTGGATACTCCATATTCTTATAACAATAAAAATGCAGAGACGCCTAAAGTGGAGGTGGATCGAAACTTCAATCCGTTTAAGAATGACGGTAGAGCCAGCAATTATAACCCCGGAAATTCTTCCTATAGAAAAGAATTTAGCCCTTCCTGGGAGAGTCTTTATTCAGGAATAGAGAATGAATCTCCTTCAGGTTCCGGACCGGATCAAATGGAGTTTGAGAGCGAAGAAGTCACCGGAAGTCTTTTTTCTACACAGGAGGAGAAGCCCGAAGCATCTACGTTTCAGCTTCAGAAGAAATATATTGTAAGCACCCTCAAGAGCGGTATACTGGTTATAGATCAATACCGTGCCCACAGCAGGATACTTTATGAAGAATTACTGAAAAATATAACGATTTCAGCAGCTGTGAGTCAGCAATTATTATTTCCTTTGAAACTTCAGTTTAGTACGCATGAAATAGAGATGCTTAAAGAGATTAAAGATTCCCTGGAGCAGACAGGATTTATATTTTCAGAAATAGAAAGAGATACTGTTGAAATTTCTGGAATACCAACACTGATTGCTGAAAGTGAAGTTGGGATGTTGCTGGAGCAGTTGTTTTCAGATTTTGAAAATGATGTTCCTGATAACGGATTTTCACAAACAGATCTTTTAGCAAAGTCAATGGCAAAAAGTATGGCGGTGAAGTCGGGAACGGCACTTAATAACAGTGAACAACAACATATTGCAAACCGTTTATTTGCCTGTAAAGAACCAAGTTTAACTCCATTTAATAAGTCAATCTTTATCACATTGACGGTGGACGAATTAGAGAAAAAATTTACTTAAATGGGAAGAATTACCGAAACTGTAAAAGTATTATTGATTATCAATGTCCTTGTTTTTGTTGGTAGTCAACTTCTTGGTAATTATAGTATTCAGCTCTTTGCGCTTTGGTTTTTTAAGAATGAAAATTTTGAAATATGGCAGTTGGTTACGCATATGTTTATGCATGGGAGCTTTATGCACATTCTGTTTAATATGTATGCCCTTTGGGCCTTTGGGAGTCCAATAGAACAAATGATGGGACAAGGGAAGTTCCTTTTCTTTTATTTTTCTTCAGGTTTAGGTGCGATTATCCTTCATACGCTGGTAAATTATCTTGCCTATCAAAATGGTTTTAATGAGCTGCTTGATGCCGGCTATAGTGTAGCAGAAATTAATGAATGGCTTGGCAGTTCGTTTGAAAGTATAATGCGCACAAGCCAGTACGGCATTCCGGAAGGGGTAGACCAGGAATCTATTCAGGCAATGATGCAGGCATATTCAAGTTCTGCTGTTGGAGCTTCTGGCGCTATCTATGGTATTTTGGTAGCCTTTGGAATGATGTTTCCCAATGTAGAGCTGTTTTTACTTTTTGTTCCGGTTCCTATCAAAGCAAAATATTTTATTCCCGGATTAATTGCGCTGGATCTATTTTCCGGTTTTACAGGATATTCTCTCTTTGGAGGAGGAATAGCACATTTTGCGCACGTTGGAGGTGCTTTATTTGGATTTATAATGATTTGGTACTGGAGAAAAAATCAGTTTAATCAAAATCGCTGGGATTAAGGATGAGACCATCAGATAAGTTTAAATACAAGATCCAGACCGCTACGGTTACAGAAAAGCTTATAGCTGTAAATGTAATGGTCTTTTTGCTTTTCTTTCTGTTCAGAACGATTACTTATCTGTTTCAGATACCTTCAGATTTCCTGGTGGAGTGGTTTGCCTTTCCAAAAGATGCAGGGGAGTTCCTGTTTAAGCCATGGTCTATTATAACCTATTCTTTCCTGCATAGTGGTATTTGGCATATCCTGGGGAATATGCTCATTCTATACTTTTCTGGAGTTTATTTTTTAAATTTCTTTTCCCCAAAGAGGCTTCTTAATTATTATTTCCTGGGCGTTATTGTTGGTGCCCTTATTTACATGCTTAGCTATAACTTATTCCCGGCCTTTCAAGGTACGGGAAAATCCTATTTAATGGGTGCTTCGGCGGGTGTTATGGCAGTTTTAGTTGGGATAGCATCGCACGTTCCCCATATGCGTGTGAGATTGCTTATTCTTGGCAGTATAAAATTCTGGTGGATTGCAGCCTTTCTGATAGCTCTGGATGTTATTCAGATTCCTATGGGTAATGCTGGAGGGCATTTGGCCCATCTTGGCGGAGCGATGCTGGGATATATTTACACCGCGCAGTTACAAAAGGGCAACGATATTGGAAGTTGGTTTGAAGGTATAATGGATAGTATTGCAAATTTATTTAAGCCTAAAGAGAAGAAAGCCAGAATGAAGACCGTCCACAGAACCACGAAAAAGTCGGCAGCAACGTCTTCTTCCTCGCGTAGCCGTTCAGGACGACTTGATAAGGATGAAAAGCAGAAAAGAATTGATGCTATCCTGGATAAGATCAGTAAAAGCGGTTATGATAGCCTTAGTAAGGCCGAAAAAGACTTTCTTTTTCAGGCTGGTAAAGATGATTAAATGAAAAATTTAAACTGGTTTGATAAGTTTATCTTTCTTTTAAACTCGCTCCTCGCAGCTGCTTTGCTGGTTTCGTATATCCTGCCATTTATTCCTCCAAGGGAATTCGCATTGCTATCTGTCCTGAGTCTTGGTGTGCCTTTGCTCATCATGATTAATATGGTTTTTTTGATTTATTGGTTGATAAAACTTAAAAAACAGATTTGGCTACCACTTATAACTTTACTTCTTGGCTTTAATCATGTAAGTTCTATTTATGAAGTCGATGCTTCAGATGAAGAGGAGATTGATGGTCTGGAGGTGATGAGCTATAATGTACGGCATTTTAATCATTATCTAAGTTCTAAGGAAGAAAGGGAAATGACACCCAAAAATATTGGTGCTTTTATAGCAAAAGAGGATCCCGATATTGTGGCTTTTCAGGAGTATTATAACGGGGAGATGAAAATCGCAGAGCGCTATCCTTATAAATACATCAAAATGAAAACTGAAAACGCTGAATTCGGTTTGGCCATTCTTTCAAAATATCCCATTATAAAAACAGTTTCTCTTAATTTTGATTCGGCCAGCAACAATAACGGAGTTTATGCAGATATTGTTGTTAAAAATGATACCCTGCGTGTAATCAATATTCATCTTCAATCCTTCAGTGTAAAGCCTGATATAGGAAATATTGAGAAGGAAAGTTCAAAAAGAGTCTTCTTGGGAATGGGACAAACATTTGCTGTTCAGCAGGAACAGGTAGAACTTGTCCTGGAGGTGATAAGAAATACTCCGCATAAGGTCATAGTTCTGGGAGATTTCAATAATACGGCTTATTCCTATATCTACAGGGAGCTTCGTTCTGAAGGATCTGGATTAAAGGACGCATATAAAGAAGCGGGGAGTGGCTTTGGAAGAACCTTTGATTTTGATTATTTCCCGCTAAGAATAGATTTCATTCTGCCTGATGAGTCAATAGAAGTGCTGTCTTTTGAAACTACTGAAGTTTTCTTTTCAGATCATTTTCCTATTAAGGCCATATTATCCTTGTCTTCAGAATAACATTTAATTATCCTTCTTTTTCTAAATACGAGAGACTGTTAGGTCCCTCATTAAACAGTAGGTCGATAATTGCCAAATTTGGAATGAAACCATTTTTAGGTTCAAAAACCTGTGGATAACGGCTATTGCTGAAAGTTGTTCTGGATTTGGCGTCAATAAGATTCCGGTAATCCTGAAGATCTTTTGGGTTTAAAATATATTCTGAAGTTTTCTCAATATTAATGTCCAATTGGAGGCTTTCCAGTACAAAATCGAGGCAGGCATAATTAAAATCTAATAAATATTTGAATTCTTTGTGGTACAGGGGATATAGATCATCTTCATAAAATTCAAAAAAAGGAGAAGTTTGGTATGATGCTTTTAAAGCTCTCCAGTGTTGTTTCTGCCATTCAAAATCGTTTTCAATAAGAACGTCCCTGTATTTTTGGTGCCTGTTATCTTTAGTGTTTAATCCTAAAGAAGAAGAATGTTTTATTGGGATGTTGAGTAGCAGTTTACCGTTGGAATCGTAAATATACATTCTGTTACGGTACGTCTGCTTCTGATAGTTGTCTTCATTTTCAAAAACCACTCTCTCTGCCCTTACCAGTTGGACATACTGGGAAATTGAACCAAAGTATGCAGGATGCAGAAGAATATTCATGTTGATTTAAGAATTTCTCCTTTTTCTAAAATAATTGAAGGCAATTAGCACCACAACGATCATAAGCGCGTATGGTAGGTACGAAACCGGTGTCCCCTGTCCACGAACTGTTGTAAATACCCTGTCCCACCTGATTTTATTCATAATCCCTGAAGCATTTGTGTCCCAGCTAAACCAGATAAACACCGGTTTTCCGACAACGTGATTTTCGGGTACAAATCCCCAGAACCTACTATCTTCACTATTATTACGGTTGTCTCCCATCATCCAGTAATAATTCTGTTTGAAGGTATAGGAGTCAATTTCATTTCCATTTAGAAGCACTCTATTTCCGTTTAATGTCAGCACATTATCCTGCTCCATCTCGTAGCCTTCATAGGTTTCGATAATTCGTTTGTAAAAAGGCATTGTTTTCTGATTAATTTCCACAGTAACCCCTTCCTTCGGAATATATATAGGCCCCATATTGTCAGAATTCCAATTGAGTTTGTTGTTGTTGGGAAAAATAGAAGAAAGTTTGGTTCCAGCAGAATCCACATAACGTTCAATAGAAGCAACGTTGGGATGGTTTTTTAATCTTTGGAAACCTTCCTCTGTAAGCGCCCTTATTACAAATCTGTTTGTTGCGGGATCATAGCTATAGCCATCGGTAATGTCTAGTTCCTGATACATGTATTGCGGACTAAATCCCTGGCCTTTGGTTTGTCCAAAATAAGTGTATTGAATTTTTGCCCGGCCGGGAAGTTGTAAACGTTCGCCGTTAATATGGACCCTTCCATCAATAATACTTAAAGAATCGCCAGGAACACCAACAGCACGTTTTACATAATTTGACTTCTTGTCTATCGGTTTATCAAAGTGCTGATTAGAACGGTCAAAGAACTGCCTTACCGTATCAACGGGCCAGTTAAAAACCACAATATCGTTCCTTTCAATTTTTTCAAATCCAGGGAGACGCATATATGGAATCTGCGGGTTGTTTAGGTAAGATTTTATTCCGAAAAAAGGAATAGTATCATGTACCATAGGAAAAGCTACAGCCGTTTTTGGTATCCTGGCGCCGTAATGGAACTTGCTAACAAAAAGGAAGTCTCCCACCAGCAATGTCTTTTCCAAAGAGGAAGTAGGAATGGTAAAAGGCTGCATCACGTATGTGTGCACTATAGTTGCGGCAATAACGGCAAAAAGAACAGAACTTATCCATTCGCCAGTTGCTGTTCTTGGCTGCAGGCTTCTGTCTTCTATATAGGTAACATCAGCAGCGTAATTGACATAATAGATATAAAAGCCTAATGTCAACATTGCCAGCCAGGTATCTGTAGTAGAATGGCGTCCAAAACTTCTCACAGTTTCGACCCAAATTACAGGAAACATAATAAGATTTACGATGGGAATAAAGAGGAGAATAACCCACCACCATGGGCGATTAATAATCTTCATCAATATTACCGCATTGTATATAGGAATTGCGGCTTCCCATGCCTGTCTTCCTGCCTTTTGATAAAGCTTCCATGTACCAAAAAAGTGGATTACCTGGATGAACAGGAAAAACAGAAACCATTCTGTAAACGTCATAATCTAGTTGTTTGCTGTTATAGGTGTCTTATTCAACCGAATTGTTACTAAAAATATTAAAACAGGCTGGAGAGTACATCTCTCATAGTAAATACACCTTTTTTATCTTTGAGCCATTCGGCAGCAATAACTGCTCCAAGTGCGAAACCCTGCCTGGACTTTGCCATGTGCATAATTTCTATTGTATCAATTTTTGATTTGTAAGAGACGGTATGGGTGCCGGGTACATCTTTTATACGCTTCGCGTAAACGGGAATTTCATCCTTATCTGCATGATCCAACTGCCATCCATTTTTCTTAGGGTTCTCTGCAATTATCTGTTGCGCAAGACTAATCGCAGTGCCACTGGGAGCATCAAGTTTTTCGGTATGATGAATCTCTTCAATTTCTACTGCATAATCATCCAGACCCTTCATCATGTGGGCCAGCTTTTTGTTCAGTTCAAAAAAGACATTTACCCCAAGGCTAAAGTTGGAGGCGTAAAGAAATGCGGAATCTTCTTCTTTACAAACTTCCGTTACTTTTTCATAGTCATCAAGCCATCCTGTGGTACCGCAAACTACAGGAATTTTAGTTTTAAAAGCCGTAGTAATGTTTTTATAAGCTGCTTTCGGAATACTGAAGTCTATTGCTGCATCTATTTCCAGTTCTTCGAGATTGTAAGCTTCTATGTCTTCAGATACCCTTAGCACAATTTCGTGTCCCCTGTTTAACGCAATTTCCTCAATTGCTTTTCCCATTTTTCCGTAACCTAATAGTGCTATTTTCATTAAAATTTAAAATTTAAAGATAATCCGTAATTTGTTTTTCCATTAATGGTATTAAAATCCATGTTTGGTTTAAAAGAAAGATCCTCACTCACATTAAATTGCTGAAGGTGGGCATCTACATTTGCATCTATAATGTTCAGAATATATACACCGGCTATTACCAATATAGAAATTTCCATATTACGCTGATAAAATTGCTGTGCATCTACCAGCCTGTCGAGGGAAATCCGGTCTAAAAATTCGTCTTCCCTTCCCGCTAATCTATCTTTATAAGCATCTCTGTACCTGTTGTACTGCTCCTTATTATCTAAATAAAAGTAGACTCCCACCCCTAATCCGGCATAAGCAATAGGAATTTTCCAGTAGCGGCCATTGTAGGCTTGTCCTAAACCAGGTAAGATTGCTGAATAAAAGGCGGCCTTGGCAGGAGCAAGGGGATTATAAGGTTCGTAGTCTCCGGGATCAGGCAGAGGAGCATCCGTAAGCCCCCGACGTTCAACAACAAGTGAATCTTCCTGCGCAAAAGTTACTGCTGAAAAAGTCAGAAAGAAAATTCCTGTTAAAATGAACGTTTTAATCTTCACTTTGAATGAGCTTTTTGATTCGTTCAAAATCTTCTTCAGACTTAAAAGGAATGGTAAGTTTTCCATTACCTTTTTTAGTAACTTTTACATCTACCTTTGCACCTAAATATTCAGAAAATTCCTTAATTCCTTTTTTAAAAGTAGGAGGAACGGAAGAGGATGGAGAAGTAACTTTAGTTTTTGAATTTCCCTCCTGCATTTCCCTTACCAGCTTTTCAGTATCTCTTACAGATAAAGATTTCTGAAGAATCTTCTCGTATATATTTAATTGTAGCTGGGGGTCATCAACATTAATTAAGGCGCGTCCATGTCCCATAGATAAAAATCCGTCGCGCATCCCGGTCTGGATAATAGGGTCCAGTTTAAGCAACCGAAGATAATTGGCAATTGTCGACCTGTTTTTTCCCACCCGATCGCTAAGTTGCTCCTGGGTAAGACTAATTTCATCCATCAATCGTTGATAAGAAAGGGCGATTTCGATAGGGTCAAGATCCTGACGCTGAATATTTTCTACCAGTGCCATTTCCAGCGATTCCTGGTCGTTGGCAATTCGTATATAAGCCGGGACGGTTTCCAGACCAATTAGTTTGGAGGCCCGGTACCTGCGTTCACCAGATACAAGCTGATATTTGTCAAATTCCAGCTTCCTTACAGTAATGGGCTGGATCACACCCAATTCTTTTATGGAAGATGCAAGTTCCCGTAATGATTCTTCGTTAAAACTGGTCCTTGGCTGAAATGGATTAACTTCTATTGAAGATAATTCGAGTTCAACAATATGGCCTACTAATTTGTCTGCATTTTTATCTTCTGCAGATTGAATATCATTTTGAGGATCTTTTAGCAGAGCTGAAAGTCCGCGTCCAAGAGCTTGTTTCTTCGTCGCCTTCGCCATCTTCTAAGAGTTTTTCTTTATAATTTCGTGCGCCAGGCTCAGGTAATTGCTGGCGCCTTTACTAGCGGCATCATAATTAATAATACTTTCCCCGTAACTTGGTGCTTCACTTAAACGCACATTACGCTGGATGATTGTATCAAAAACCATTTCATCAAAATGCTTTTGAACTTCTTCTACCACCTGATTGGATAACCTTAAACGGGAATCATACATTGTTAGCAAAAGACCTTCAATATCCAGTTTGTTGTTATGGATTTTCTGAACACTTTTTATGGTATTTAGCAACTTACCAAGACCTTCCAGTGCAAAATATTCACATTGAATTGGGATTATAACAGAATCTGAAGCTGTAAGTGCATTAAGAGTTAGTAAACCTAACGAAGGAGCACAGTCTATTAAAATATAATCGTATTTTTCCTTTAACGGGAGAATTGCCTTTTTAAGCATGTATTCTCTTGATTCCTGATCTACCAGTTCAATCTCTATAGCCACCAGATCTATGTGTGCCGGAATAATGTCCAGATTTGGGGATCCAGTTTCCATAATGGTTTTAGAGGCTTTTACAGAATGCTCCAGCAACTGGTAAGTGCCGAATTCTACCGCTTCCACGTCAATACCAAGTCCCGAAGTCGCATTTGCCTGGGGATCGGCATCAATAAGTAGAACTTTTTTTTCTAAAACCCCCAGCGATGCGGCAAGGTTTACTGAAGTTGTGGTTTTTCCCACACCTCCTTTTTGGTTAGCGATAGCAATGATTTTGCCCATTAATTATATCCGGTTTTTAAAGCGTAAAAATACAATTAATTATAGGTATATAAAATCATTTTGTCAACAGCTTATAAAGGAGTTTTCAGTTCTAAGTTTTCAGTTCTTAGACCTTACGGATGCACCTTTCTGATAGAGAAAAGAGGAAAAGGGAGTGTCAGGACGTGTCAAAGAAAAATCTCGATTAGTTCAAATGGTTAAAAATTTTGCGGGCTCTGAGAAAATATAACTACAACAAAAGTCTGAACCAGATAGTTGAAAACTGAAACTTTGAACTCCAAACATTGAACTTTTAATTCTTTTTAGCTTTAATCATTGCCTCAAGTTGATCCCACATTTCCTCCGGAATAGCTTCAAGCAGATTAAATTGTCCTGCACCTTTCAACCATTCTCCACCATCTATAGTAATAACTTCCCCATTTACATAAGCTGAAAAATCTGAAACAAGATAAGCTGCGAGATTTGCCAGTTCCTGGTGTTCTCCAACACGTTTAAGCGGAACTTTTTTTGCCAGATCAAACTTTTCTTTCAGATCTCCGGGCAATAACCTGTCCCATGCGCCTTTGGTAGGAAAGGGGCCAGGGGCAATTGCATTAAACCTGATTCCGTACTTTGCCCATTCTATTGCCAGGGACCGAGTCATTGCCAAAACACCTGCTTTTGCAGTGGCACTTGGTACAACATAAGCAGAACCTGTCCAGGCATAGGTCGTAACAATGTTTAGAACGGTCTTATTTTCTTCTTTTTTATCAATCCAATGTTTACCAAATGCGAGCGTACAATTTTTACTTCCTTTTAAAACGATATCAATGATTGTATCAAAAGCATTAGCACTTAATCTTTCAGTGGGGGAAATAAAATTTCCTGCAGCATTGTTTAGCAAGACATCTGCACTTCCAAACTTTTTAATAACCGCGTCCCGCATTTTTTCTACTTCATCATAATTCCTAACATCGCATTGAAATGGATAACACTTCCCGCCGGTTTCTCCTTCGAGTTCCTTAGCTGTATTTTTCAGCTTTTCGAGGTTTCTGGAAGTAATGGCAACATTGGCTCCCAATTCCAGGAAATATCTGGTCATCGCTTTTCCGAGTCCGCTACCACCACCGGTAACTACAATCGATTTTCCGTATAAAGCGTCGTCTCTAAGCATTTTATTTTGGTAGTTCATGTCTGAAAGGTATTACGTCGGTCAAATAAAAGGTTATGTATAAAGCCTAATTTACTAATATCTTTTTTATTCAGAATAAAAGGATAAATATCAGAGAGGCCCATCCCGCGGTTCAAAGAATTTATGGCTATAGTTAAAGATATGTATTCATTTACAATGGCATCAAAATCGCTTTCTTTGTAAGGATTAATTGTAATACCTGAACTTAAAAGTTGCTTGTTTTTTAAAACCTTCGGTTCTGTTTTTACACCAAAATAGTATGCGGTTTCCACAGTGTCCATGATGTGTAAATAATGAGCCCAGGTTTCGGCCAAATCTTCCCATGGATGTGAAGAGGCATATTTTGTAATAAAGAACTTCCGCCAATCTTCGGCAGGTCCTTTTTTGTAATACTCCTGCAGGGCTTCAGAATAATCTCTTCTTTCGTCTCCAAAAATTTCCCGAAACTGATGAAGATTCTCCTGATGTGGCAAAATAATAGCTTCCCAATAAAAATGCCCAATTTCATGCCTAAAGTGCCCCAACAGGGTTCTCATTTTTTCTCCCATCTGCATTCGTGCCTTTTCTCTCTTTAAATCGTCTGCTTCTTCTACATTCAAGGTTATGATGCCGTTTAGGTGGCCTGTTAGGATTTTCTGCCCAATTTCACTATTGGATTGTGGTCCTAAAAAGCGGAATTGTAATTTTAAATCTTTCCCGTCTTTTTGCTGAAAAACAAAAGGTAGTTGTAGCTTATTAAGACTATAAATTAACCTGTGCTTGGCAAACTCTATTAGCCGCCATTCCTCCAGTCTTTTTTTGTCTTCAATGTTTGGGATAATACTGTTTAACTGGCAGGCTTCACAAAATTCAATGTCTGAATTGTCGGGTATTAACCAATTACATGCACTGTATTGGTGATTTTTACAATATTTAAAGTCTGTACTATTTTCAGAAAAAGCTGTTCCCGGGTTTGCGGCTATTATCTTTTCTTCCTCATTCCAATATCCCAATAAACTGTCGCAGTATCCGCAGATGTCGTTATCGAAAAAAACTATATTCTTACAGTTGTTGCAGGTGAAAGTTTTCATTGAAGAAAAAGATTTGTAGAAATAAGTTATTTCCTTTTAGCGAATATCCTGCAAAATTTTGATAATAGTAAGGTTTTCCTCTTAAAGCGTCATTCTTTAAGCCTTTCTCGGTTTAATTTACCAGTTAAAGCTTAAAAACCATAGAATTTGGAATACAGTTTAAAAGTTACAGTTCTTTCCTTAAAACAATTGTATACCCAGTTCGAATATATCTTTTAAAGAGTCTTCTTTTGATAAAAATACTTATCCTTTTTATAAGATAGCCAATTTTACTAAAATTATATAAATGCAAATCGGGAAGTTTTTCGAGATATCTATACTCTAGTCTTTCTACACTAAAACTGCTAGAAATATTACTCTTGCTAAAGTTTTTATTTCTGCTTCTGCAAAGATATTTTTCCAGCACCATTGGGTTGTATGGCTTGACATGTGAAAGGTCATTATAAAATCCATGCCACATGAGTGGTGTGGAAACCACTATGGCTCCTCCAGGTTTACAGCATCTGCTCATTTCCTCCAACGTAAGATAAAGCTCATCAGGGGATAAATGCTCTATTACATGACTTATATGTATAACATCAAAGAATTCATTCTCAAATGGTAATTGAGGGAGCTGTCCTAAAAAGACATTTTGATATTTTTCTTTTAGTTTTTTTACAGTATTTATGTTCTTATCAATTAAGAAAATGTCTTCTGTATTGCAGTATTCAGCAAACTTACCATCTCCCGCACCAATATCAAGAATTATTGATTCTTCTGAAAGTAATTCTGTTGCAATTCTAAAGAAAGGTTCTCTTTTTAAGGTGATGTAGTCGGGGTTAATCATAACAAATGTCAGTAATAAAAATTTATTCAATCAAAATTTCTAGTAATTGTATTGCAGCATCACTGATTTTTGTTCCCGGACCAAAAACCGCTACTGCACCGGCATCAAATAAAAACTGATAATCCTGGGAAGGAATTACGCCTCCTACAATTACCATTATATCTTGACGACCATGATTTTTCAACTCTTCTATTACCTGCGGAACAAGGGTTTTATGCCCGGCTGCCAGGGAAGAAACTCCTAATATATGTACATCATTTTCTAAGGCCTGTTTTGCGGCTTCTTTTGGAGTTTGAAAAAGCGGACCAATGTCTACATCAAATCCAAGATCTGCATATCCTGTAGCGACCACTTTCGCACCCCGGTCGTGACCATCCTGTCCCATTTTTGCTACCATTATACGTGGGCGGCGACCATCCTGCTCTGCAAATTTATCGGCTAATTCACGTGCTTTTTTAAAGGAGGAATTATCTTTCATTTCTTTTGAATAAACACCACTAAAGGACTGTATTTTTGCTTTATACCTTCCGTAAATTTCTTCCAGGGCATCACTTATTTCACCAAGGGTAGCGCGATGCCTGGCGGCTTCTACAGTCAATACCAGTAAATTGCCATTTTCGTGCTTTGCTGCAGAAGATAAATCTGCTAAAGCTTTTTTTACTTTTGCAGAATTTCTTTCCTTTTTCGTTTTTTCTAACCGGGCAAGTTGTTGTTTCCTAACCGTTTGGTTATCAACTTCCAGCGTTACAAGCGGATCTTCTTTTTTCAGCCTGTATTTATTGTTCCCAACAATAATATCTGTTCCGCTGTCAATACGCGCCTGCTTTTTTGCTGCAGCTTCTTCAATCCTCATTTTGGGAATTCCTGCCTCTATGGCTTTGGTCATTCCTCCTAAATTCTCAACTTCCTGAATTAAATCCCAGGCTCTGTGCGCAATTTCATCTGTAAGGCTTTCAACATAATAACTTCCTGCCCATGGATCTACCGTTTTGGTGATTTTGGTTTCCTGTTGCAGGAAGAGCTGTGTATTTCTCGCAATTCTTGCTGAAAAGTCTGTTGGTAATGCAATAGCTTCATCTAAAGCATTGGTGTGCAGGCTTTGAGTTCCTCCAAACGCAGCGGCGGCAGCTTCAATACAAGTTCTGGCGACATTGTTAAACGGGTCCTGCTCTGTTAAACTCCAGCCGCTGGTTTGGGAATGGGTTCTTAAAGCAAGGGATTTCGGGTTTTTGGGATTAAATTGTTTAACCAGTTTTGCCCAAAGCATACGTGCTGCCCTCATTTTGGCAATTTCCATAAAATGGTTCATCCCAATAGCCCAAAAGAACGAGAGACGCGGAGCAAAACTGTCGATATCCATTCCGGCGCCAAGGCCTTTGCGGATATATTCTAGTCCGTCGGCTAAGGTATAGGCCAGCTCTATATCACAGGTAGCTCCGGCTTCCTGCATATGATATCCGGAAATACTGATACTATTAAATTTGGGCATATTTTTAGAAGAATATTCAAAAATATCTGAGATAATCTTCATCGATGGAGTAGGAGGGTAGATGTAAGTATTGCGTACCATAAACTCCTTTAAAATATCATTCTGAATAGTTCCCGAAAGCTCTTCAGGTTTTACGCCTTGTTCTTCAGCAGCAACGATATAAAAGGCCATTATAGGGAGCACTGCTCCGTTCATCGTCATCGAAACCGACATTTTATTGAGTGGAATCTGGTCGAAAAGGATCTTCATATCCTCTACAGAACCTATGGCCACCCCGGCTTTTCCCACATCGCCAACCACACGTTCGTGGTCGCTGTCGTAACCGCGGTGGGTAGGAAGATCGAATGCTACAGAAAGTCCTTTTTGCCCGGCCGCCAGGTTTCTTCTGTAAAAAGCATTGCTTTCTTCTGCAGTAGAAAATCCCGCGTATTGACGAATTGTCCAGGGCCTGCTAACATACATTGTGCTGTACGGGCCACGCAGGTATGGCGGAATTCCGGCAGCAAAACCAAGATGCTCCAGGTGCTGAATATCTTCTTCGGAATAAGAAGATTTCAGCCTAATTTCTTCCGGAGTTTCGAATTCTTCAGATTTCTGAAGTTGAGGTTTTAGTTCTGGCTCTGTTAATTTTATATGTTGAAGATTTTTTCTTGGCATTATTTTTCGGCTTTTTCCAGTTCCAGTTTCTCCTGTTCCATCTTCTCGCTTAAGCGTTTTTCGAGAATTGGCGGAATTAGCGTTTTTCTGGGATTCCTTTTTAGAAATGGATATAATTCCAATTCGTGCTGCATTTTATCTTCAGGATTTTCAAAAGTATTGGTACCGATAAGCACCAGTTTACCATTGTCAAACATATTCTGTTCTGCTTCAGCACTTTCTTTGATTTTCCGCTGAATGATTCCCTCTTTTAATTGCTTTAGAAAGCCTCCTTTTTCTTCAATTTCTTTAAAAATATCCAGTGCCATTTCAGCAAATTGCCGCGTCAGGCTCTCGATATAATACGTTCCTTCTGCGGCATTGGAAACTTTGTCCAGGTAAGCTTCATTTTTCATTACCAGTAGCTGGTTGCGGGCTATCCTGTCTCCAAATTCATTGTTTTTATGAAAAATAGCATCATAAGGCAAATTATAAACCGTATCTGCGCCACCTAAAATCGCACTCATGCATTCTGTGGTAGTACGAAGCATGTTTACATTATAATCGTATAAGGTTTTATTCCTTTTTGAAGGCAAGGCCAAAATATGACAATTATCGGCAATTTTATATTCCTTGGCCAATATAGCAAAGAGCCATCTTAAGGCTTTAATTTTAGCGATCTCAAAGAAGTAATTTGATCCTG
Organism: Autumnicola psychrophila; assembly: GCF_031846645.1. Taxonomy (NCBI): domain Bacteria; kingdom Pseudomonadati; phylum Bacteroidota; class Flavobacteriia; order Flavobacteriales; family Flavobacteriaceae; genus Autumnicola; species Autumnicola psychrophila. Next base: position 21,002 of record NZ_JAVRHN010000011.1, on the reverse strand, counting down.
AAGCGACGATAAACTGGAGCTGAAAATCTTCTGAATGTTGAAAATTGCCATTTTCGGCATATCGGTTTAAATATTCATTTGCGTGGGCAAGGGCATAAGCCAATTGCTGCGGAATTGTAGCACCGGCGTTTTGATATAACGTACTATCGACGGAAATTACCGATTTAAAGGCACCCGAAATTTTAACAATATCGTCCAGGATTTCGTGATCCCGTTTTAGGTTATAGAACCAGTTTCCGCTTCTGGCAAGATTTCCAACAATATCGGTCTGCAGGAAGACAGAAGCTTCTTTTTCGCTAATAAAATCATGGATTTTCCTGATAAAACTGACAGAAAGAAATTCGAGACTAATGTAAACCGGCAGATTCTTTAGTTTAAGGTCTTTAAATAATTCTGAGATATCAATTTTTTCATTTGGAATGATAAACCATAAACTTTCAGCACCTTTTTTAATGGCATTTTTAGCTAACGAATTTGAAATTTTGACTGATGCCACGTAAATTCGTTCGCAAATATTCCAGTTTTTGGGAGAAGGGGTTTTGATGCTTTGAGATACATCATCCTGGTGGTAAAAAGGTTTAATGTCAATGCCGTCCAGGCTCTTATAGATTAATTTTTCATTATAATCCTGGCCCTTCAGATCAAATTGAATTTTTTGCTTCCATTGGCGGGCAGAAACTTCATCAAATTCCTGAAATAACTTATCCTTCATCAGTAATGTTTAAATAGTCAGGTATAATTACTCTATTCTATTGAATCGTATTCGATGATGTAAATATCCTCATCTGCACGCTTCATGTAATATTTTTGACGTGCGAATTGTTCCAGTTGAACAGAATCCTGCAACTGCTGAATAATAGCTTTATCGTGAGCGATCTGGTTCTGGTAATATTCTTTGTTCTCCTTTAATTCATTTACTTCCTGATTCAGTTCATGGTGAATAAACCAGGAATTACTGTCCAAAAAAAACATCCAGCCTGCAAATATGAGGCTTAGCAATACATATCTATTGCTAAAAAATTTAAACCAGGGTCTGGTGCGTATCTCTTTCCACTTCATTGCTTTAAATATACAAAATTAGCTTAAGCGATCTTTGATGATTGTTTGAACAATGTCAACAGCTACCGTATTATAGCGATTTGTAGGAATGATAATATCTGCAAACTCTTTAGTAGGCTCTATAAATTGCTGGTGCATAGGCTTTAGTGTAGTTTGATAACGCCAGAGAACCTCGTCGAGATCGCGGCCACGTTCGTTAATATCCCTCTTTAATCTTCTGATTAAACGTTCGTCACTATCGGCATGCACGTAAATCTTGATGTCAAACAATTCCCGTATATCGGGATGAGTCAGAATTAAAATTCCTTCTACGATAAGAACCTTCCTGGGATGGATGGTGCGGGTTTCGCCGGTGCGGTTGTGTTCTTTAAAAGAATAAAGTGGCTCCTCTATAGCTTTGCCTGATTTTAATTCTTTAAGATGGTTCACCAACAGGTCGAAATCTATAGATTTTGGATGATCAAAATTAATCTTCACCCTTTCTTCATAGCTCAAATGTGAAGTGTCCTGGTAATATGAATCCTGCGAAATAATATCGACTTCATCATTTTTCAATTCTTCTACAATTTGATTTACAACAGTGGTTTTTCCGCTTCCCGTTCCCCCGGCAATTCCGATAATGAGCATAAATTTTTTTAAGGCAAATTTAGCTATTACTATTTAAAACCAAACCTGGGCGGTAGATAAAATAAAATTGTCTGTAGCTGTGTGAAAGTTTATATTTGACTTTTCAGGCGGGGCTGTTTTATTTTTACCTTAAAGGATATGAGGATTCTATTTTACGCACATTCTTCTACATTATATGGGGCTAATAGGTCTTTGATGGAGTTGATTTTGGGGATGAAGGAATGTAATCCAAGCTTAGAGATAATGTTAATTATACCCAAAAATGGCATCATTGAATCTGAATTGATCAGGAAAAACATTCCTTATAAGGTAATTGAACATTACAATTGGTTTTACAATAAAGCATTTGGAGATAAGTGGAAAAAGAAATCTTTCATCTTATTTAAATTTTGGTTATTACGAAATAAATGGAGGAAATTATTTGAGAATAAGTTGGCTATCAAAAAACATTTGAATTATGTGAGCCAATTTTGCCCTGATTTTATTTATGTCAATTCTTCTTTGAATCCAATGGGATTAACGGTGGCAAAAGAGCTAGGTATTAAAAATGTCTGGCATCATCGCGAAACTTTGAATGACAATGTTTATGGTTTTTACTTGGAAAACAGAAAAAAGTTTTTAAAATATTATCGTTCCGCTGACCTGCATTTTTTTCCATCTCAATTCCTTGAAAAAAATTATTTGAATGAGTTTGGTAAAGTAAAATCTAAAGTTGTCTACAACAGTGTTTTACTTGATTCTGAAACTTTTTCTGATCGTAGGCTGCATAAGCCTATACGTTTTGGTATTGTTGGAAGGATTAACGATCAAAAGAATCAGAAAGAAATAATAGAATTATTTAAAACTGCTGAAATTAAAGAGTTGAATTTTGAGCTTCATATAATTGGACACGGAGACCAAGATTTTCAGAAATGGCTTCGGAAGCAAAATGTGGCTAATATTGTTTTTCATGATTTTTTAGATAGAAGAGAGATTTATAAGAAGTTTGATTTTCTTATTTCTAATGCACGCTATGAAGCATTTGGGAGGACAGTAGCAGAGGCTAATTTTGCTGGAGTCCCGGTAATTGTAAGAGCTTCGGGGGCTTTTTCTGAGATAGTTGAAAATCGAGCAAACGGATATTTATATCAAAATATGCGAGAACTGATAGTTATTATAAAGGATATTTCATATATGAGAGAAGCTGATTACAAGAAAATGTCAAAGCAATGTAGGAAGATGGCAGGAACAAATTATGATTATGAGAAACTTGCGAAAAAAGTAATGAGAGAACTTGATTTTCTAAACTATCATGGCGAATGAAACATTTTTTGTGTACCAGATTCAATTTAAGAAATGAAAATTGGGTAAGAACCAAAAAGGGGGAAGTAGTATTAACTCCTGAATGGCTATCACAGCGGTACAAGATTTTTATGGATTACTGTGTTCCATCTGTTATAAATCAGACAAATAGAAATTTCACCTGGCTTATTTTTTTTGATATTCATACACCTCAGGATTTTAAGAATTCTATAAACAATTTTGCTTCCGACACAAAAGCTTTTCAACCTCTTTATATTGATGGAGTTAAAAATTTACAGTCAGCATTAAAAAATCACATAATTGGATCTATAGACGAATGGGATTCATCTGTAATTACCTCCAGACTAGACAATGATGATGCACTTCACAAAGATTTTATTGACACTATTCAAAATCTTGCACAAGGACAAAAGCGCGTAATTATAGATGTTATAAGAGGATATCAAATGAATACCGGGAAGCAACCTTTTGAAATTAGAAAGCATTTTAAATATTATAATCCTTTTATAAGCTTGGTGGAATCAGTTGAAAATTTAAAGGGGGTTTATTCCAGAGATCATTATAAGTGGTCAAGTGAAAAAAATATAATAGCTTATAGAGGTGAACGATTGTGGTTAGAAATTGTTCATGAGAGAAATATGATAAATGACGTGAAAAATCAATATTATCTTACAACGAAATTTAAGGGAGAGGATTTTGGGCTAAAACCTATAAAAACACAGGATACCTTTTACACTCACTGTTTTAACCTTAAGCTCAGGCTAAAAAAATTATATAAGAAAATTAAATCTAGTTGACTCTGTTGAAGTTCGGCAAATCTATAGGTTGGCTGAGTTTGACTTTTTTTTGAGGAAATCTGAGACTATCACCGTAAAAGATTCTGTTTGCTTTATAAAGAATTGCCCCAAGAATATTCAGAGGTTTTCTAGATAAATAATTAAGAGAATGCAAATACACTTCCGTGCCTTTTGGAACATCATAGGCATAGCGAGATTTCCACAATTTAAAGATTTTACTGAAACTTTCCTGTTGGAGCTTTCTGGCTGCAATTTCCAGGTAAAAGAAATAAAAATAAAGAAATTCTTTCTTGTAATTCCTGCCGGTCCGTTTCAAAATAAGATCCTGAATTTCGGAATAAATTAAAATTCGTGAATATAACTTTTCATAAGACCACTCTGAAGTAGAGATTCTGCTGATGGCAGAGATTCTCACATACACATCTGGTTTGGAATTTTTAAATTTTTGATAATTTTCACTAATAATTATAGCTCTAATATGAAATTCAACGTCCTGCCAACTGAGAGCCCTGGTGTCGAAATGTAGATTTTTTCGAACAAATTCTGATTTAAACAGGGAGCTTGAAGTATGCCATCCTCCGGTATATTTGATAAAACCATCCAGATCGTCTTTAGTTTCAAGGTTTGCAGCTAAATAATCAGCTATCATGGTATCAGGAGAAAATAGCGCGACATTAAATATGTAATAATCTTTTCCAGGCATTTGTGAAGCATAACTTAATCGTTGCTCAATGCACGTCGGATCCAAAAGGTCATCTGAATCTAAAAACATCAAGTACTTACCTCGGGCAATCATAATGCCCTCATTCCTGCATTCCGGAGCCCCTCTTGAACTTCCTTTCCGCTTTAAGACCCGAAACCTACTATCTTTATTTACATAGTTTTTTACAATATCATAAGATCCATCTGTGGAATGATCATCTATTATAATTACTTCAAGACTAGACATAGTTTGCGCAAGAATAGAATCAATAGTTTCAATAATCAATTTTCTCCTATTAAATAACGGTATTATTACAGAGATTAAATTATTCATGGATTCCATTAATTTCCTTAAATAGTTGGGGGTATTTCACATGGATTACAGAATCCAGCCTTTTTGTAGCTTTTTCAGCACCTATTGGATTTAGGTGATTTCCATCATCAAAAAATTTTCTGGTAAAATCTTCATTGGTATCTTCAATAAAGAATGGAATGTCTGGATGTTTGCTCTTAAGGCTATCCATTAAATTTTTCCATTTTTCCATTAATTTCGGATCCCGTAAATTATTATATGATTTATGGGTAGGTGGGTGGTAAACCATTATTTTCAATTTATTCTTATAAGAGTAGGTGAGGATTTTATCAAGCAAAAGAATGTTCTTCTTGTAATTCTCATTGTTTTTTATATTTTCTATTAAAATATAATCTGCATTACGACTATATGCGCCGTCATATTTGTTTTCATCGAAACCGTATTTGTTTAACTCGATACTGGAAGTGCTAAAGATTTCTTCTTCCAGTTTCTTAGAAAAGTATTGAGGGCTGAAGTGGAATAAAAAATTATCCTGGATTTTTATCTGCCGATCAAAAGTATTTACACCATAGAATTTTAAATTTTTTGGATCTATAATAGGTAGCACATGTGATTTGTCACGTTCTAATTTATCATAAGATATTTCTATAACTACCATCTTTAAATTTGGCAACTTAGGCTGAAAGAATTTTAGAAGTTGGAAATCTTCATATAATGTTTGGCTAGCATTTGCGAGATTAACAGCAGTTATGGAGAGATATTTAGGATTAACGGCTCTTTCTATTTGAGAAGATCCCAAGAAAAGTAATTTTATTTGCGGTGAATTTTGTTGTATAAACTCGTTTTTTACAGCTTCAGCAAAATTCATTTCATTCAAAATATATTCCATAATAGAATATATAACAAGGATCGGAAATAAAAATATAGTCATCCGAAGTGTGAATTTTTTCAAATCAGAACTGGAAATAAATGAATGATTCTTTTGGTCCTCCATAACGGATTATTAGATAAACAAAAATATAATATATGCACCACCTCACCAATCTCGGTATTAGCTTCTCCAAATCTTCAAAAGGATATTCCTTCTTTTGGGAAAATATTTCCATTAGTAGCATAAGGAAAAGAAATCCAATATTGAGTTTAATAATGCTTTCAAAATTGTGATCAGGTATAAACCGAAAAATCCTTTCTAGAATTGTAAAAGCTACTTCATAATTTGGTGCTCTAAAAAAAACAATGGATAGCACAAGTAGCGTAAAAGATAAACCGATAGCCCCCATGTTAATTAGGATTCCTGGTATTAACTTATTGGTTTTTATAGTACCAATCCTCTTATAATAGATCTGATATAAAATCATATAAAGAGCATGGATAAGACCAAACAAAATAAAAGTCCACTCTGCACCATGCCAGAGACCTATTAAGCCGAAGGTCAATATTAAAGCCACATATCTATTATAGGGAGTTTTTTTTCTGTTTTGCAGAAATGGGATATGCACATAATCCCTAAACCACTGGCTTAGGGTGATATTCCATCTTCTCCAGAAATCGGGTATTCCTCTGGCAAAATGGGGAAGATTGAAATTAACATGTAATTTAAAACCAAATAATTTGGCTGAACCTAAAGCAATATCAGTATATCCGGAGAAATCCGCATAGATCTGAAAGTAGAATAAAACCAATCCATAAAATAATTCCCAACTTTGAAAATCTGAAGGTTTGGCAAAAAAAGTATCTACTGCCAAGGCTAGATTGTCGGCAACGACTATTTTTTTAAATAGTCCCCATAAAATTTGACGTAAGCCTTCTTTTCCTCTTTTCAGAGAAAACTGTCGTTTCTTGAAAAATTGTGGTAATAAAAAAGAGGTCCTTTCAATTGGTCCAGCAACAAGTTGTGGAAAAAAACTTACATAGCAAAGAAATTCTAAAAGATGATTTGTGGGTTTTATTTTGTTTTTATAAACATCTATAGTATAACTAATGGTTTGAAAAGTATAAAAACTTAACCCAACAGGAAGGATTATTTCAAAGGAAAGAGCGAAATTATTAGCTCCGGTTAAATTAAAAGTTTGTAAAAAGCTTTGTACGAAGAAATCGTAGTACTTGAAAGTAAAGAGAACCCCAAGGTTCCATACTAAGCTAAATAATAAGTATAATTTTTTATACTTGGCGGAAGATGATTGGCTAATCAGGATTGCAGTGTAATAATCAACAATAGAGCTTAAAAATATAAGTATTACAAATCTCCAATCCCAGAAACCGTAAAAAGTATAGCTGGCTCCTAAAATCAGAAGATTTTGAAGCTTTAATTTTTTGCTTCCAATTAGCCAGTAAATTCCAAATACTAATGGAAGGAATACAGCGTATTCGAAAGAATTAAATAGCAAGCAACTAAAAATTTATGATGAAAAAATTAATCAAAAAAACCCGGGAGTTAAAACCCGGGTTTTCTTTTTTTTGTAATGTTGTACACTATATTAAATGCACTCTTCTCCAGAAGCTGAATCTGATTCAAACACAAGGCTTGATTCTCCAAACCAAGCTGAGTCATAGACCCACTGACCTCTTAGTGTTGAACAATCTTCAAATTGTTCAATGTTATCATTATCATAAGTATGCTCACCAGTTACATCAGCAGGGCCTGAACCACCTTGGATTGTACCAGACAAATCACAAGTAGTAGCACCTCTACCATTAGCCACACAATTAGTCTGTGTCATAGTACCTGGAAAAACTTCATTTTTCAAAGTAACCTGAAGTATGAAATCAGCTCCATTGCCCATACCATCACTAGTAGCTATTGAATTAAAAGTTTGCGTTCCTCCTTTGCCCAAATCAGGATGATCTTCACATCCATTTAAACATCTGTAAGTTCCTGTTTTAGTTTCTACTGCCGCTTTAGATGTTTCTTTTACAATCACCACATCTCCTTCTTTACCCATGTATATAGCATTAGAAACTATAGGGTTTGAACCATCTTCCTCTACACTAAAATCAAAAGAGAAATCCTCTCCTGAGAATTGTATAGCATCATCAGATGCTTTTGATGCTTTAGCATCAGATCGGAAAGATTTTAGTTGTCCATCAGGAAAACCAAAAGCAACTAACGGATTGTCCTTTCCATTCATTTCAATAAGAACTGTTGCTCTTTGCTTTCCATCAAGTGTTGTAAACACACCTTCATAAATACCAAGATTTGAATTGTCATAAAGACCTTCGGCTACTTGTGTTTCCAGATCTACTGCTGTTTCTGGTTCGTTAACTTCATTAAGTTCATCATTGGAACAAGATGCGATCATCGAGCCAATGAACAAAAAAGTAAATAATTTTTTCATAGGTTTAAATTTAATTGATTTAAAAAACTTTTGTCAAAGAAAGTAAATTTGACAGTGCAATAATAATGTTTTTAGTTAAACGTTTCGCAAAAAACGTGAAATTTGTAAGAAAACTTATGGTGTTAAAATCATCACTTTCAGCGCTTGACACGTTTTAACAAGGTCTAAATCTTAAAAATGGACAGGAATAATATTAAACGGATAAATAGCACAGTCTATCGAGCTACTCCTTTACTGCAGCAACTTCTTCAGCGGTTATCATATCCTCTATATTATTGCTCCACGAATTCATCGCGTAATTTAAAGCGTCTGCCACCTCCTGGTCACTTAGCCCCAGTGGAGGCATTAAATTATCATAAGTTTTTCCATTTACTGTTATTTCTCCTCTTAACCCAAATTTTACAGCATGGATGCTTGCTTCACGTTTTTCAGTAAGCCAGTTAGACCCATCAAGTGGAGGATAAGTTCCTGGAATGCCTTGACCTGTTGGTAGGTGACATGTAGAGCATAAACCAGAATAAAGTTCTTTTCCTCTTGCCATACTTTCCTGTAAAGGTGATTGTGAACCGGATTCTTCTGTAGAAGGGATTATATAGGAATCTTCCTCTTTCTGGCTTTTCTTTTTGTCAGATTTGCAGGCGAACATGATAAATGCAAAAGCAATCAGTAAAACTTTCTTCATTGGTATTATTCTTCTTTTGTTAATTTTATTATTCCTGTTCCTTCTATTGCTGCGAAAATATCTCCGTTAGGACCCTGTCGTACGTCTCTTACCCTGCCAATTTCTTCAAGAATTTTTTCACGCTTTTCAATTTTCTTCCCGTTAAGGGTAAGATGCTCAATGTATTGGAACTTAAGAGAGCCAACTAAAAGATCCCCTTTTAGTTCTGGAAATTTTTCAGAAGTAATATATGCCATACCACTCGGTGCAATGGAAGGAAGCCAGTAGAAAATAGGATCTTCCATTTCAGGATTAGAAGTTTCATCTGTAATAGCACCACCGCCATAGTTTTCACCATAAGTTACTGCTGGCCAGCCATAATTTTCTCCTTTTTTTATTACATTAATTTCATCCCCTCCTTGTGGCCCATGTTCGTGTACCCATACTTCACCTGTTCCGGGATGTAGAATCATTCCCTGCGGATTCCTGTGGCCGTAGGAGAAAATCGCCTTTTTTGCATCTTCATTTTCTGTAAACGGATTGCTCTCAGGAACGGTACCATCATCATTTAACCTGTAAACTTTACCATTGTCCCGGGTTATATCTTGTGGATTTTCATCCCTGGCACCGCGTTCTCCTGCCGTGAAGTACAAATAGCCTTCATTATCAAAAACTATACGTGATCCGAAGTGCTGGCCTTTTGTGGTATTAGGACTGGCTTTATAAAGTACTTCTTTGCTTGTGAAACTTCCATTTTCAAGCTTACCACGCATGACAGCAGTGTTTCCTCCTTCTTCCGATCCTTCAGGTGAAGCATAGGAAATATAAATCCATCCGGTCTCTTCGTAATTGGGGTGCAGTACAATGTCAAGAAGCCCACCTTGTCCGCGATCATAAACTTCAGGAACTCCTTTTATCTGTTGCTTTGTGCCATCTTTAAAATGAATAATTTCACCACTTTTTTCAGTAATGAGCATAGATCCATCTGACATGAAGGTAAAACCCCATGGAATTTGCATATCGGACACAACCACTTCATAGGAATAACTTCCAGAGGTTGATTCCGCAGGTATAGGCTCCGGAACATTGTTTTCAATGGTGGTTTCTTCTGCACTATTTTGGTCTGCAGTGGCAGTGTCAGTATTTTTACCATTTTCTCCACATGCATGTAGAGTAACAGTGACAACAATTAGAAAGAGTAACTTTTTCATAAATTCTTTTTTTTAAAAACGAAGATATAAAAATAAAAAATTTTATTGCAGAGTGGACAGAATTATTATATTTGCATCCGCTTAAGTTATATTTAAGTTTTCGGGGTGTAGCGTAGCCCGGTTATCGCGCCTGCTTTGGGAGCAGGAGGCCGCAGGTTCGAATCCTGCCACCCCGACAAAATATTATTGCAAAGGAGTTAAAAAAACACTGTTAATCTATTGATTTTCAGTGTTTTTTGTTTTTACTTATGTTGGACGACATCATATAGGATCAAGCCAAATTGTTTTGTTTAGTCGAAAAATGTAGTTAATCTCTAGAGGAAGAAAAGCCTGAATCTTTCAGCAGGTGAACGAGTAATAGTAAATAATTTTCAGGATATATTGAAATTTAGCCCAAAATTTTTGGAAATGAGATGAGAAACAGATGATCTAATACTCGAATATCCCATACTTTCCATACTTTTACCTATAGCCTGTAAGATGTCTAGAAATAGTAGTATATTTCAAAACTCCAAATTGTTACCCTATTGATGCCGAAACTAGCCCTGGTGATTCAGGAAGACATAATTATTCTAAAGATCCTTGAACGGCTTGCAATTTCAAATTCCTATAGTTGTAAAGCAATATCTTCCCTGAGCCATTTAGATATTGAAGACCAAAACACCAATTTCGACGTTATTATTTCTGATATTTTATTTGATGGTATTGCTCCGTTGGAATTTGTTTCTCAGGTTCAGGAGGTCATTCTTCATCGTAACCTACTCATTGTTTCGAATATGGGACAGGAAAAAATCAAGCAAGAGACTATGGCTTTAAAAGGTATAGCAGGATTCTTTGAAATTCCCTTCGATCTGGATGAGATAGAGAAACTAATGCAAACCTACTAAATGGATATAGCTATACTTATTCTAATTCTTAAGATTGGCCTTCTCATGCTGATTCTTCTTTGGATAAGTATTGGCATTACCATGTCTTACAGAAAGCGAAGACTCCGTAAACTTCATTTAATAGAAAGCACTTTTGCAGATGTAGTGAGTAAATATCTTTATCCAGATAAAGAAAACCCTGTATCACTTGTAGAAATTCAGCGTCTCATGCGAAAAATAGGGATCAGGGAATCCAGAATGAAGAATGTGCAGTATCTTATAGCGCTAATGATAAGAACTCAAAGATCGATATTGGGCAAAAATCACGATAGACTTAAACAGCTTTACGGACAGATACCACCATTTCGTGCTTCTATTTCTAAGGTACGAACCTATGGCTGGTATAACAAAGCCTGTGGCATTAGGGAAATATATGAAATGAACCAGACTCAATACCTCCAGGAAATTATTCCCTTAAGAAACCATAAAAATTTATATGTTCGACGTGAAGCCCAAATAGCATTGGTTGTAATTTTGGGTTGGGAAAGTCTCCGGTTTATACCTTATTTAAAGAAGAAAGTTACACGGTGGCAACAGATTAAAATTGTGGAGAAATTGTATGATCTTTACAGGGAACCACAAGTCGAATCGTTAAGGAAAATCTATGGATCTGACAGGATTTTTGCAAAACAGTTGATAATGCGTATTATTAGAAAATATAATCTTGAAAGCGAGATAGACTACATCCTGGCACACCTTAGTCATGCGAATTATGATGTCAGGGAGGCAGCAATTTATTGTCTTAACAGTTTTAATGCGTCTGAGAAGATGGAGCATATCAAAAAAAACTTTCAGGAGATTCCTGTAGTTAGTCAGCAAAAACAACTTCTGGAATATGTTTTTCAGAATTCAGAAATTGACTTGGAATTCTACATGAAGCTTTTAAGAACTTCTAATGATGAAATTAAATTAAAATCAGCAGAGATTCTTTGGAATAATGGATATAAAGAAAAGGTTCAGGAATTTTATCTGCAGCAATATTCTAATACCGACATCTATGCAGAATGATCTGTTCAATATCTCTTGGGGAGAGGTGATTTTCTGGTCGGTAAATTATTTTTTCTTTTTTTACGGACTTATCCTAATGAGCATCTACTTTACTGGGATAATCTTGGCTAACAGAGCCATCAATAGAACAAAGCAACGCTCTGTTTTTCTTAATGTGAAGGATATCGTAGGAGCTACAGATATCCCTTCTGTAACATTGGTTGCTCCCGCATTTAATGAAGGTTTGACCATAATAGAAAACGTAAAATCCCTTCTTTCTATCCAATACCCGTACTATGATTTTATCCTGGTGAATGATGGTAGTAAAGATGACTCCCTACAAAAGTTAATTGAAGAATTTGACCTGGAGCCGCGGGATGCAACATTTATTACACAACCAATTCCAACTGCTTCTGTAAATCATATTTATAAAAGCAGAAATAAAAAGTACACGCATCTTACAGTTATAGATAAAAATAACGGAGGACGGGCAGACGCATTAAACGCGGGAATTAACTTTGCTAGTAGTGAACTGGTAATATGTACAGATGCCGATTGTATAATTGAACAGGACGCTTTAATAAAGATGGTAAGGCCGTATCTTGAAGAAGATGACAAAGAAATAATTGCTTGTGGAGCAGGTATAGGAATAGCTAACGATTCTGTAGTGAAAAACGGTGTCTTAAAGGAGCTAAGGCTACCTGATAATCTTGTTCCAATGATTCAGGTGGTAGAGTACATAAGAGCATTTTTACTGGGGCGCATGGCTTGGGGCGAAATCAATGGACTTATGTTGGTTTCAGGAGCTTTTGGAATGTACCCTCTTAAACGGGTGATTGAAGTAGGAGGGTTTGATGCTAAAATGGTTGGGGAGGACCTGGAACTGTGTATTAGGTTAAGAACTCATATGGAAGATCTAAAGTTGCCATACAAAGTAGTATATCTGCCAGAAACACTTTGCTGGACAGAAGCACCTCCCACATATCAGGTACTTATTAATCAACGTGACAGGTGGTCCAGGGGCTTATGGGAAACTATAAGTATACACAAACACCTTTTTTTAAACAGGAAGTACAGGCATATGGGAATAATTTATTTTCCTTATTGGCTAATTTTTGAGTTTGGAGCACCTTTGGTAGAATTCTTAGGTATAATTGCAATTTTTGTTTTTGCATTGATGGGGTTAATAAACTGGCCGAATGCTATTTTAATTTATGCTTTTATATATCTGCTGGGATGTCTTTTTTCTACGGCTGCAGTTTTTATGTATGTTAAAAGCTTTGACCATTATACAAAGCCGGCACAAGTTGTAGAACTACTTCTGGCATCTTATCTTGAGCCTTTTTTGTATCACCCGGTTTTACTGTATGGCCAAATGAAGGGGTACTACAAAAAGTTGTTTAAAATCAAGTCTGGCTGGGGAGTGATGACCAGAAAAGGTTTTAAAATCTCAGAAGACTAAAATCTATAGCGATACATGATGTTCGCAAGAAGTTGATTTCCCTTAGTTCCGGTATTTACATCTTCAAAAAGATAACCTCCTCCCAGTTGAATAATATGGTGGACACCCAAAGATTTATTTATACCTACATTAAAATAATAAGCTTCCAGACCAGGATTGTTTTGTACTGAGGTGTATATTACCCTTTCATCGGGAGAGATACCACTTCCCAATCTGCCAAAGAAGAAATTATCTGCATTGCCAAAGTAATATCGAATGTTAAACTGGTAATTTTGGACCAGTTGATTTAACCTTTCAGGCCCTAGAAAAGTTCTGGCATTAAGATAGAAACTACCCTGATAAGCAGTCAGTCCAAAAATACCTGTGAAAAAACTACTATCGGAGAAACCCAGAAGCCTGCCGCCAATTTCGGCTTCAAAGATTTGAGCGAAATTATAAAAAAACGAAGCACTTCCGCGGTAATTAGGAAAAAGTGTACCATCAGAAACACCTGCATTTACAAAACCATACATTTTGTCATTAAACACGGGATAAGCCTCCAGTTCGTATAGAGTTCCCTGGTCATAAGCCCTGTCAGTATAATTTACCCTTCCAATTATTGCGGTACGGTTTACATTATGCTGAAAATCTGCACTTATCGTATGCCATGGCTCCCGCTCATAAACATCGCTAAAATTGTTTAGCTGATAATTTACGGCAACTTCATTAGTTACTGTTCTATTCAATATAATTTGAAGTACATATCGATCGGCTCCTGAAATTTCTGAATCTTCTATAGTTTTCAGGGCTATTTCCCTCGCCTCTTTTCTTCTTCTTAAACTCAGCAGGAGCTGTGCTTTTTGAATTTTCAGGGAAGTATCATTAGTATAAATATTTTCCAGTTCAGCTATAAACCGAAGAGCGTCTTTTTTAGCATTATACTTTCCAATACGCTGCAAAGCAAGGGATTTGGTGTCTACATAATGTGGAGCTTCTTTTAGTAAAAGATTTAAATCCTGATCAGCTTGATCTGGCTGATTGAGAGCCCAGTAATTCCTTATCTGAAGAATTCTGATATCATGATATTCTGGTGCAATTTCCAGAGCACGATTAGTAAGTTTTAATGACTCGCCATATTTTTTTCCTTTGTACAAATCAAGTGCATTGTAATAAAGTGAGTCGGTATTCTTTTCTGTAGTCTCCTGGGCTTGTGTAGTTAAGGAGGCGAAGCTCATTAGAATAAGGGCAATTAAGAGGTTCTTCATATCTGGGGATAGTGCAAATTTTCTTCAAAAATATAGTTTTACAGCAAACAAACCTTTTTTTCTTATAAGATTTTCAGAATGAGTAAATAAACCCTCTGCACTCGCTATACGCCCTATATCTAATTAAAAGCTTTCGGATCTTCAATTTTTCAGTATATTTTTGAAATCCAATTTCAAATTAGGATGTATGGATTTAACAGATATTAGGGGAACTATAAGCTTAAGAAACGGCGATGATATGCCATACTTAGGACTAGGAGTGTACAAGTCAAAGAATGGTGATGAAGTAATAAAAGCAGTCCATTCCGCATTAGAAATTGGTTATAGGCACATTGACACTGCCAGTATGTATAAGAATGAAGAAGGCGTGGGAGAAGCTATTAGATCCAGCGGAATTTTGAGAGATGAAATATTTGTGACAACAAAGGTTTGGAACGATGATGAGGGGTATGAATCCACCTTAAAAGCATTCGAAAAATCTCTTAAAAGATTGCAACTTAAATATGTTGATTTATATCTAATTCATTGGCCTACCGTAAAATATATTGATACCTGGAGGGCTCTTGAAAAGTTACATCGCGATGGGAAAGCAAAAGCCATTGGAGTGTGTAATTGCATGGAGCACCATTTGGAAGAGCTAAAGAATAAATCTGAAGTTATTCCTATGATTCTTCAAAATGAATTTCATCCCAGGCTTATTCAGCAAGATTTAATTGATTACTGCAAAAAAAATAATATTCAGTATCAGGCATGGTCCCCATTGATGCGTGGTAAAGTAATGCAAATTGAAGAACTAAAGCAGCTCGCGAGGAAGTATGATAAAAGCGTAGCACAATTAGTGATTCGCTGGAGTCTTCAGAAAGGCGTATTGACTATACCAAAAAGCGTACATAAGCAAAGAATTTTGGAAAATTCGCAGGTATTTGATTTTCAAATATCATCAGAGGATATGGCTCGTATTGATATGTTGGACAGAGAAGAAAGAACAGGGGCACATCCTGATAATTTTATAAGTCATTTTGCAGCAAAAGAGCGAAACAAAAAGTGATAATTCTTTTGAAATATGTAAATAACCTATTTTATTTGCACTTCTTTTAATGGAGGTTCATTTTCTTCCGTTAATGGAGTAAAGATTCGGGATGTGGCGCAGTCTGGTAGCGTATACGTCTGGGGGGCGTAGGGTCGCAGGTTCAAATCCTGTCATCCCGACTTTTTAGCATATCAAATTAACACATTTAAAAGGTAATTATATGATTTTAATATAATTACCTTTTTACTTTGATGCAAAATTTAACAAATAGCGTTAAAAAAAATGTGAGTTGAAAGCTCTTATAACTTCCACAGAAATGCTTTACTGAGAAAGCTTCAAAAATAGCATTTGCCTGATCTATGCTTAATTGAATAACCCTAAGGTCAAAATGTTGAAATTTTTCTCTCGCATCGTCATCTATGGAATATACTTCCAGGGTATTTAATCTGTTTCTGATCCTTTTTCTTTTAACAAAGAAATAAACGGCTGCCATGCTTAATAAAAAAGGAATAAAGTAAATAACAGTAAAACTTATCTGAATCCATAAACTGGAGGGAGTAGTCCAGACATAAAATAGGAGGGTCGTCAAAAATAAAAAACAGCAGGTAATTAATACCTGGCCAAGTTGTGAATCTGTTTCCCGCAGTACATAATTAAAAGAATCCTGGAGCTTTGCCCTCAGCTGAAGAGTAATAACCGCGATACGCTCCAAAAACATGCTATCTTTGTTACCGTTAACTAATTAAAGATAACGAAAAGAACGTATGGAATTATTTAAATATTTTGTCTGCTCCGGTTTTAAGAATAGGAAGTTGTATTCTTTATAGAAAAGAATCTCTAAAGCTGAAAAAAGCCAGAGTAAATAAAATGTTCATACGATTCTGTTATACCTCTGCACCAGGTGACCGTTTCCCTCTTTATCCTCGAGCAATTAGTTATTAAAAAAGATATAAGTTCATTTCTGGTGGAATAGCAGCTTTTATCTGGAGAAACAATCTTCCGGTAGTTAGGATGTCTTCACCGCTACCAAAAAGCAGCTTTGCTCCTTAATTTCCTCACATACTCAACTCTTCTTCTCCGTATTTATAACCGAAAAAAGTAATTCTGTATTATTCAGCACAAAACTTACGTCCTGAATTTCCCCAGCCATTAAAATAAAACCCAAGACTAAATCCCTCAGCAGTGTCCAACTGCTTCCTATTGCACAGAAATTAATAGCGAAGAAGGTGTGGAAGGTCCTAACGACACTTTATTTTCCGTTTATTCGAATCAACGTGTCATTTTTATTTTAAAGAAATAGCTGATCGCTGCAAAATTAAATTATTTGATGTCATATATTGCCAGACATTCGCCACAATCGTTAATAATCTTTATTCCGACTGTGGCCTCTAGATGAAATAAGTTCAAAAGTTTAAAAAAAATCATTAAAAAATATAGGAATAAATTTGTAAAAAATTATTCAATCTTTTTCTTTGTTGTCGGACCTTTGAAAAGAAGATAAAGTATGATAACTTGGAGAAACTTAATAGCATTTTCAGCTCCTTATAGTTTAAAACAAAAATTTCGTTGTTATGGGGCCGAAATGATTTGGGTCATCACTGTAACAACTTTAAAAGTTCTGTAATACTTCCGATTTGATTAACATTTTATTAATAGCATCCATCTTTGGCTTTGTCTTATCCACTACCTTATTTCTAAAAAAATCTACGAATACTACTGCCACCCGTATTTTAGGTAGTTTTTATTTTCTATTGTCGGTGTATGCCTTGCAAGCCTACATAATAGACGGCGGCTATTTACAGCATTTCAGATGGTTCTTTCTTTGGCCGTTACTCCCGTATCACCTGATTTTTGTCCCGATCTATTATTATTTCAAAGTCATTTTGACGGATGAACTTAAGTGGCATAACGCAGAATTAATTTTGTTTATTCCTTTTCTTTTAGGTTTAATTGATGTTAGTTATGTATATCTCCAACCAGAGAGTTTTTATAATAATCTTATTGACTCTACAATTTCATCACCCCGGGAAAGACTGGCAGTTCATTACTGGCTCTTAGATCTCGATCAACATCTTCTTATGCGGCACATTTGGCAGTTAGGTGTTTTAGTAGTATTACTACCTCAAATAAGGACCTTTATTAAAAAAGGAAAGAATGATGAATTAAAATCTATACTCAATAAATGGCTATTCACTTTTTGGAGTATTTTAATGGTAATGGCCGTTTTGGCCAGTATCTATGCTTTAGAAAAGATGTTTCAGGAGAATTTATTTCACTCATTAATTATTATAGGAAAAGATGGAGGAATTATAACTTTCTTTCTATATATAGCGCTTTTTCTTATTGGAATCATTCCCATTTATTTCCCCAGTATTCTGTACGGTTACCCACAGCAGGTAAAACCTGTTCCTGATATTAAAACACAAGAACAACCAGAGGACCTGAAATTCGGACTTGATGAGCAGGTGGTTAATGCAAAGCTAGAGCGCCTGAAAGAAAACAGGTCCTATTTGAATCAAAATTTCAGCCTTTCCGAATGTGCCAGGGAACTGGAAATGCCTTCCCATCATATTTCCTATTTCCTCAAGCAACAATTTGAAATGAGTTTTGCGGCCTATAAAAACGGTTTGCGAATGGATCATGCAAAAAAGCTTATTGAAAATGGTTACCTGCAAAGTAACACTATTGAAGCTTTGGCCGGGGAATGTGGATTTGCCAGCAGAACATCTTTCAGCAAAGCTTTTAAAAGCGCAACTGATGTAAGCCCCAGTCAATATTCGCTCACCAAAAATTAATTCTGGTTTTTTGTAATCAGGCCTGTAAAGAAGTTATCCAAATAGAACCTGAATACACTTGACTCTATTTCCCACTGTTTAATATCCAATTTATTTCCTTTTTTGCAACTAATCTCTCAAAATATCACATCGCGCTGTGGAATCACTGAAGCAAATTTTAGTTATAAAATGTGGCAGGAATGAATGGAGGAAAAGAAAAAAGAGCAGCGGGACGGGATTTCTGCACAACCCGAAAATAGCCATCACGAGATCATCAGTCATCAAGAATGGATGATCTTCATAGTGTTTATAGCTGTTATTTTATTACTGGGGCTCTTCTTCTTTTTGATTTCCACCTACATAAGCAGTAAGGCACCCAGAGACTTAGGGATTTTGACAGTAACTTTGGTGATGAGGATATGTCTGGAGTTCGTAATGATAAGAAAGAAAAGATTTCCGATAGATGTAAGCCTCCAGGCATTATAAACAGCAATTGACCACTTACTATGAAAATAGATATATGTACTCCATTATTTCTCCGTTATTGTTGGCTGCCTACATTTATGGCTTCGCAAGGCTACTCTATATTATAGAACAAGAGCTACTGAGGGAATTCTATGTCTATATAATTTATGCTTTTTGGGTTGTTTTCTTCGGATTAACCGTTCTGATTGGCCTAAAAACTAAGAAAGGACCTTGAGATCCTTAAATTATTAATTGCTGGTAATAAGATTTCTTAGGTTACTCCTTTTCCTGCCCTAGAAGAACTGATAACTTCAGATTTGGAGAAATAAGGACTTCAAATAATTACTCTCTTGTTAGTTTTGGTTTTTACACATGAGCAGGGGTCATTACGCTGTAAGCAATAGATCCAAGATCAGTTCTCCCGCTAGATTCACCCCGCCTAAAAAAATTTGAACTTTATTTTACTTCCTATAGAAATACTTTTCATGGAGACCATGCAAAGCAATCATTAAAAGTGACCACTGCAGAATAAGACTATTGAAGCTATGGCTGTATAATATTACCAGACTAGTAAATTTATTAAAAAACCTTTAAAAGCTTTATCACTATTAGTCTCAGAGACTATGGACAGTATAAGATAAACAATTTTGAAAAAAACACGTGATCAAATCAAATTTAGACACTACAATTATCTATTTTTATTTTTATTAACGTTTTTTTAAAGTTTTTTTGCATACTCCAAGTTGAACCTCAATTTCAGGTCCTTTTGGAAAGCTCCAAAAGTGCTGATAATATTTTAAAACCCAAAAATCTCAATAAACCCAATATCTTAACCTACTCTTTCATGAAGAACTTTTACTATTCCTTATGCACGCGTAACCAGCAGTCTTTCTGCTGTAATTCAAACGTGAAAATTCTAATTATCTCCATATTGTCAGTTTTAGACTTAAGCTGAACCGCAAATACAATTACCGAGCAAATCATAAATTTCACGGATACCACCAAGATTTAGCACCTGATTTCTTAACCATAAGAGGAACAGACTTAAATGTCATGTTCGCTATTAGCAGATCTGGAGCAGTATAAAGTGGTAGTAGGCCGAACCTTAATTAAATATGGAAATCAACTAATATGAAACAAACTTTTACTCTTAAACATATTAAACTGCACTTATTGACAATATTTGTTTCCACACCAACGGCAGTGAATAAAAAATTTATTGCTATAAATAGTCAGTGCTTGCGATTATTAATTTTTTTCAATCTTCTGGTTTCTGCATCAGGTTTTTCGCAAACCTACTTTCAGGAAGGTCCATTTCGTTATGAGGTTATTTCTGAAGAAAACCAGACAGTGCGTATTATAGAATATAACGAGTGGGGGATTTCGTCAGTAACCATTCCCAGTTCGGTAAATTTTTCAGGAAATATCTATACTGTGACTGCTATAGGTGATCACGCTTTTATGTGGGCAGATCTTCAAAATGTAATAATTCCTCAGACTGTAACCAGTATAGGAAACTCTGCTTTTGAAGGGAATCAATTAACTAGTATCAACCTACCAGACAATTTAACGAGTATAGGTTATTTTGCTTTTTTTGATAGTCGCTTAACTAATATAACACTTCCAGCTAGTTTGACGAACATAGGATGGGGTGCTTTCGATATGAATTGGGATTTAAGAAGTGTAACTTCATTAAGTTTAACTCCTGGGCAAAATCCTTTCATGGATTCCTACAATATTGATTTAACCATCCCTAGCGGTACTGCTGCTGCCTATGCTGCCGCCGGTTGGACAGGCTTTAGATCAATAACTGAAGTAAATATGGCTTCTTCAGAAATCACCGAGGTCACTTTTGAAGGTGACACTTTCACTTATGATGGAACTGCACACAGCATTGCCGTTACCGGACTTCCGGAAGGCGCCACCGTAAAATATGCCGATAATGGGCAAATTAATGCAGGTACTTATAAAGTGACTGCAACAGTAAGTCAGGACAACTATAATGATAAAGTTCTGACTGCCAGTCTTGTGATCGAAAAAGCAGAAGCGGTAATCACTGCCGATGCTGTTCAGACTTTCACTTATGATGGAGATGTTAAGAATGTGT
>NZ_JAVRHN010000010.1:0-138756 GCF_031846645.1 Autumnicola psychrophila | reverse complement strand
AGCTATATTAATCTCATCCAGCCGCAAGTGGTAATTTTTTCGATAAATTTCGGAAGTATGGTTGTTGGATATCTCGGATCGAATCGTGCCAGTGATTTAGACAGGTTACTACCAGGTCTTTCGGTTCAAATTGTGCCACTTTTAGTTTTAAATTGAGTCTATATCAGTTCGTTTTGTGCTACTTTGAAAGATCAATTAAATAATATTTATTCGTTTGAAAACAAGCGATATGGCCAATACACTTGATCCATTGGACTTGGAATAAATCATATTCTTACATCCCGGTGGATTTAGTAACCGTAAAATATTTTGGCCCTTGATAATCTTAAACTACTTCAAGAACAGAAGCACAAACACATTAGCAGAATCTTTGAATTCAAAAATAAAAGCATTTAGAGCCCAATTTAGAGGTGTAAAAAATGTGGAATTCTTCCTCTATAGATTGACTACAATTCTTGCATAAACACAACAATTAGGCTTGATCCGGTATTATCCCTAAATTGGCAGTGTTATTAAAAAACAAAACCCCTGGATTTCCAGAGGTTTCGTGGTGATCGCGCCAGGATTCGAACCTGGGACCGCCTGCTTAGAAGGCAGGTGCTCTATCCAGCTGAGCTACGCGACCGTTTTTGCGGTTGCAAATATAACCCTCTTTGCATAGAAAACAATGTTTTTTATTTAAAAAAATGTATCAGAATGAAATTTTTTTTATAAAAATCCGGAAGATCCTTATTATCAGGCAATAAAAAAGCGACTAAAGTAGCCGCTACAATTCCTGGATTAATTGCTGTTCCAGATATTGGGAATTTATGACCAGTTGGTTTACAAGGCTGGGATTTTGTTCTTCCTCTTTTACAATACGATTGAATAACGTATTGAAGCGCCTAATTAACTCTAAAGTCTTTAGGGGTAATTGGAAGAAATTTCCTTTAGCGTAGACCTCATCTACTAATATTTTTACAGAAGCAATTTGGTTATACTCTTCTTCTGTTGTTTGTATGTAATTGATTTCCTGAATCAAAGCTGACATGTTTATAGTCTTAGCTAAGCAGGTAGTAAATTGTAGATTTGGTGATGTAAATATATAGCTAATTTCCTATAAAGATAAAGAGGGGGAAAGATAATCTTTCAAATTCAACATTTTCTCGATGAATAGTATTTCTTCTATATACTACTATTTCTCTCAACCGAAAAATTGGGCTAGAAAGGTAAGTGCTCTAAAATCTTAATTTTTGCGGAAGCATATTAAAAACTATATTTGACTCACTAAACAATTCAAAAAATCACAATGTCAAATTACCCATTAAAGTTTACACCAATACTTAAGGAAAAGATTTGGGGTGGAAATAAGCTAAAGGATATTTTAAACAAACATTCTGTAGTTGAAAATCTAGGTGAGAGTTGGGAGATTTCTGGAGTGCAGGATAATGTTTCGGTTATTGAAAATGGTCCTTTACGAGGTACTTCTTTAAAAACACTTTTAGAAGAAAAAAAGGGGGAATTAGTTGGTGAAAAAATATATGAACAGTTTGGTAATGATTTTCCTTTACTTATAAAGTTTATTGACGCGAGGACAGAACTCTCAGTTCAATTGCACCCTAACGACAGGCTTGCAAAGAAGCGTCATAATTCTTTTGGTAAAACCGAAATGTGGTATATCATGCAGGGCGATGATAATGCCAAAATAAATGTTGGCTTTAAAGAAACTATCAGTAGGGATGACTATTTGCAGGCTCTTGAAGCTGGTGAAATTACAAAGCTCCTAAATTTTGAGGAGGTGAAAAAAGGAGACAGTTTTTTTATAAATACAGGAAAGGTTCACGCTATAGGAGCCGGAGTTTTACTGGCTGAAATTCAGCAGACATCAGATATTACCTATAGAATATATGATTGGGATAGAAAGGATGCAGATGGTAACGGCCGGGAACTTCATACAGCCCTTGCCATAGATGCCATCGATTTCGAAAGAAAAGATGATTTTAAGCTTAGCTACGAAAAAAAAATTAATCAGTCTTCTAATATTGCGCGGTGTCAATATTTTACAACCAATTTTCTTCCGGTGAAGGGGAAGGTAAAGAAGGATTATTCAGAATTGGATTCGTTTGTAATTTACATGTGTGTGAGCGGCGAAGCCGAAATAAGTATTAACGGCAACTCCGAAAATATTAAGCAGGGGCAAACAGTTTTAATTCCGGCAAAAATTCAGAAAGTGGATATCCAGGGAGAAAATTGTGAGCTTTTAGAAGTCAGTATCAATTAATCTAAATCCTTTAAATTCAACCGTAGATTTCCGCAAAAAGTAATTCACTGAAAGTAATTTCTTGTCCTTACTTCAGCTTAAAAGGATGCTCCTAAATGGCAATTATCGAACTTCAGTTTCACCACAAACACGAATAGTTTTTAACCACTTACGTAGATTGTTCTTCAGGAAGCGATCTTTCCTCTCTTCACTTTCCTCTATTTAAGATGGAGGCTCCTAAATGGCAATTATCGAATTTCAGTTTCACCGCAGATACACGAATAATTTTTAAGTTGCGCAAAAGGTCTTTCAGCAAAGTTCTTTCGTCTCTTCACTTTCCACTATTTAAGATGAAGTCTCCAAAATGGCAATTATCGAACTTCAATTTCACCGCAAACACGAATAATTTTTAACTACTTACGTAGGTAGATTGTTTTTCAGGAAGCGATCTTTCCTCTCTTCATTTTCCTCTATTTAAGATGGAGGCTCCTAAATGCCAAATATTGAAACTCAGTAGTCTTCCATGAATATAAGAACAATTTCTTAATGTCCTTATATGGTCTTTCAGCTAAGTTTCTCTCTTCACTTTCCACTACAAATGGTCTTAATCCTTGTTAAGAATTTTTTCAATTTTCTGCAGTTCGTCTTCAGTAAAATTTAAATTACCAAGAGCAGCAATATTATCTTCTAATTGAGAAACTTTACTAACGCCGACTAAAACCGAAGTCACCCTCTCATCTTTTAATAGCCATGCTACTGCCATTTGGGCCAGACTTTGATTTCTGGATTCGGCGATTTTATTCAATTTCTGAACCTGATCTACCACTTCTGGTGTAATTTGGGATTCGTCTAAATAGCTGCCTTTAGTTGCTGCGCGGGAATCTTCTGGAATTCCGTTGAGATATTTTGACGTTAATATTCCCTGTTCCAGTGGTGAAAATACAATGCTTCCAATTCCTTCACGTTCTAATGTATTTAGTAATCCATCTTCCACCCAGCGATCCATCATATTATAACGCGGCTGGTGAATAAGAAATGGAGTTCCCTGTTCCCTCAAAATTTCTGCAGCCCTGGCAGTGTCTTTTGAAGAGTACTGCGAAATTCCAACATACAACGCTTTTCCCGATCTCACAATTTGGTCAAGCGCGCCCATGGTTTCTTCCAGCGGAGTGTCAGGGTCTGGCCTGTGGTGGTAAAAAATGTCGACATAATCCAATCCCATTCTTTTAAGGGACTGGTCGAGACTTGCAATAAGGTATTTTCTGGATCCAAAATTGCCATAAGGCCCGGGCCACATATCCCAGCCGGCTTTGGTAGAAATTATTAGCTCATCCCGATATTGCTTAAAATCTTCTTTAAAGATTTTTCCGAAATTTTTCTCGGCAGATCCGTATGGAGGTCCATAGTTATTGGCAAGGTCAAAATGGGTAATTCCGTTATCAAAAGCAGTTCGCAGAATATTCCTGGCGTTGTCAAAATCGTCATTATCACCGAAGTTGTGCCATAAGCCGAGGGAAAGAAGAGGAAGCAGAATTCCACTTTTTCCGCATCTTCGGTATTGCATATTTTCGTAACGGTCTTTGTTGGCAGTATATGTTTCCATAATTTTTTTTCTCCAGATTTGTTAGTTTAGAATATCTTCTACTTTAGCGTTTAAAATTCAAATAATAGAATTTCTTGATTTAAAATTACATTTTTTATGAGGTTTTTATTCCTTTTTCCTCCATAAAATATTCGATAATCCATTACAGTAAGATAAGGAAATCACCAGTACGGCATCTTGGTTCATTGAATTTGACAAAGTAAGAAATTGCCAATTTCATGGTACAACATTTTATTCCGCAGTATTAAGAGCGATTTTAATCATCCGGGAAAAGGATTTTTCCCTGTCTGCAGAGGTCAAACTTTCTTTTGTGATGAGCGAATCAGAAATTGTTAAGATCGAAAGTGCAGAAACCCCATGTTGTGCTGCTACGGTATAAATTCCGGCGGTTTCCATTTCTACACAGAGGATGTTGAATTTTGCCCATTTTCGATATTCATGTTCATCTTCTTCGTAAAAAGCATCTGAAGAAAGTATATTTCCCGCATGTACCGGAATATTTTCTGAATCTGCAAAACTTGCTGCTTTCATAAAAAGTTTAAAATCTGCCGTAGGGGAGAAGTGTGCTCCCGGAAACCTTGCGGTATTAATGCCCGAAGTTGAAGACGCAGCCATGGCAATCACGACATCGTTAATTTTTACTTTTTCCTGGTAAGATCCTGCTGAACCAACGCGGATAAGGTTTTTTACTCCAAACTCATTTATAAGTTCATGGCAGTAGATAAGCGTAGAGGGAATTCCCATTCCCGTACCCTGTACAGAAATCTTCTTTCCCTGAAAAGTGCCGGTGTACCCCAGCATTCCCCGTACGTTATTGTATTGAACTGCATTTTCTAAAAATTCTTCGGCTATCCATTTAGCTCTTAATGGATCTCCCGGTAAAAGAACAGTTTCTGCAATGTCTCCTTTTTTCGCATCTATGTGAATGCTCATATGTTATTGAATTATAGAAATTCCTGAAGAGGTGCCCAGTCTGGCTACTCCCATTTTAATATATTTTTCTGCTGTTTCGGTGTCTTTTATTCCGCCTGAAGCTTTTATCTGAAGCTCTTCTTTTACGACAGACTTCATCAACTTTACATCATCAAAACTGGCTCCTGAAGTTCCAAAACCTGTAGAGGTTTTTACAAAATTGGCTTTTGCCCGCAGCGCACATTCACATGCCGCAATTTTTTCTTCTTCGGAAAGATAACAGGTTTCAATAATTACCTTCAGAATTTTTCTTCCAATTGCCTTTTTTATAAGTGCAATTTCATTTTCCACTAATTCGATATTTCCAGCTTTTAATTGGCCTATGTTTATGACCATATCAATTTCATCGGCACCATTGGCAATACACTGTTCAGCTTCAAAAACCTTTGAATTCATATCCATTGCACCTAAAGGAAATCCAACCACCGCAGCGAGTTTAATTTCAGAAGTTTTAAGTTCTTCATAAGCCAGCTTCACGTAACAACTGTTAATACATATTGCATAGAATTGATGTGCTATGGCTTCAGAACATAATTTCTTTATGTCCCCGGGTGTTGCTGTTGGTTTTAGGTTGGTATGATCGATAAATTTGTTAAGCTGCATTAATGGTATTTTTGCTGCAATTTAATAAAATAGGTGCTTTCTTCTTTTAAGCCCCATGCTTATTTATCCTCAATGGGATAATCTTCGTACCAGTCATTAAACGTTTTTTCTGTGGAATATTTGTCTGTTAAGACTTTATAGACAGTAAAAATAAATATTGCCTGACCTGCACAGGTTAAATAAAAAACTATTGGAAAATCGACGTTATAAAAGGACATAACGGTAAGTCCCACGAGTATAATTGTGGTTATAGTTAGTAAGATAATAGCTGTAATTTTCATTTTTTTTCTTTTTAAATTACAATATTTAGATGGCGAAAGCTCTTTAAGGTTTAGCTAAAATGAACGTCGGATTCTTTTTAGTAAAAAAAAAGTGGAGGATGAAAATTGCCATTTTGGACATAGTGCCTGAAATGTCAATTTTCGGCAAAGAATGGTCAGTTTGGCTCTTCTTCAATTAAGTTATACTATGGAAAAGGATATAATAACAATTTGTTTCGGAGAGATTTTGTGGAATGTGTTTCCTGATGAGGAACGGATTAACGCCGCACCGCTTAATGTCGCTTCATGTATGGGCACTCCGGAATTTAAACCGGAATGATTAGCAGATTAGTATCATAAAAACCTCAAATAGGCAAAATAATTACTGATGCTGGTTAGATTCATTTGGAACATCAGTAAAAAACTTAAAATATTCCGGGGCTAATTGGATTTCGTATTTTCTTCCGAGGTAATCAGAAATAAGATTATCATCAATATGAAGACGGGAACCGCTCCAATTTAAATTCACTTTTTGTACCGGCAAGACAGTCACAATTTTTTCCAGGTCTTCTTTCCGGGCTTCATTTTTCAGAAGTTTGATGATATAAGTTTCCAGTTCTTCCCTCTTTTCTTTTGGAATTAGGACCAGGTCAAAATGATCGTCTGCGGGATGAGCGTTGGGAGCCAGGGCAAAATTCGGCCCAATGAGTTTAATATTCATCACTTCCACGAGCAGAAATTTGCCCTTTATTTCGAAACCGCTGGTTTTTATCTTTCCCTTTTTGGGTTTGTATTTTTTTACAATTTCAAGCAGTACTTCTAAGGTTTGCTTCAGTTTTTTCTCCGGATCATCAGGTGAGTCTTTCTTTTTCATTTCTGAAATTAACTTTGGGAAAATTCCGAAGCCAAAACTTTCCAGGAAAAAATCCTTTTTTTCTGTACTTTTTATTTTTCCGTAGCTAAACCTCGTGGTTCTCCCGTCGAGATTTATCTCATGTTGCTCTTTATCCTGTGCAATATTGAGCTCCTTAGAAATATTATTTGCTGTCCCCAATGGCATTATATGAATGGGTATCTGGCTTGGGGAATGTTTCTTCTCAATCAGGGTTTTTGCCAGTTTTTTTACTGTACCATCACCGCCCGCCAGTAAAATAGCATCGGCATCTTCAGTCTTCAGCTGTTTGTTCCAAAAAATATTGTCGGTAGAAATATATTCTGCACGGTAACCTGATCGCTCTACGAGTTGTATCAATTCTTCTTTGCTGTGATTGCCGCTGCCAGCAGTGGGGTTATGTACTATATGGATTGTCTTCATACGCCGGTGTTTAGAACTAAAGTTAACTACAAATTCTTTGTGTGTAAGCAGATTAACGATAACTTATGATTTATGCAAAATATTGATATTGAGCCTTAAGAATATTTGTTATTCTACTGTTATAAGAAATATAAATTTTGCCGGTTTTTGGAAGAGAAGACGCGAAGGAAGCAGAGTTTTTGTAATTTATGTGGGTAGAGTTCAACCAAAAAATCAAAACATATGAAAATACTTGTAACGAACGACGACGGAATTTATAGTCCCGGTCTTTCCTGCCTGGCCCGTGCAGCAGCTAAATATGGAGAAGTAATAGTTATGGCTCCAGATGTGGAACAGTCTTCTATGGGGCAGGCGATTACTTCTGGAAAACCTATTACCTACAAGAAATCACCTATTCACTTTGAAGGAATAGAAGCTTATCGTGTAAGCGGCACACCTGCCGATTGTGTGGCACTTGGCACCCACTTATTTGACAATATCGACCTGGTACTTTCCGGTGTTAACATAGGCGCAAATTTGGGAAATTCTGCATGGCATTCAGGTACGTTATCTGCGGCAAGGCAAGCAGTTCTGTTTGGTATCAGGGGAATAGCATTAAGTGTTTCAGTAGGAGAGGAGGAAACAGATTTTGAAGCACTGGAGCCTTTCGTTTCTGATGCGCTTAAAGAAGTTGTTTACGAAAAGGAACGTGAACTGTTAAACATTAATTTTCCACGATCTCCTGAAGGAGAAATTATTTGGACAAATCAGTCGGTTCGGCAATATGATGGTAAAGTGGTTGCAAACAAAGATCCCATGGGAAGACAGCATTACTGGTTTACTGTAGTACAAATCGAAAATGTTGAAGAAGGTACAGATCGATGGGCGGTAAGGCATGGTAAGACCAGTATCACTCCCATGATACTTGATCTTACAGATCATAATCATTTAAATGAAAGAAAGCAGAATAAGTAATCACATTTTTCTGAAGATAAATTTATTCAGTCTTGTAACGTTCGTGATAACAAATGCTTCGGGAGAAAAACTGAAGTTTTTGCGTGACCTTACAGGTCGAAAATTGCCATTTTAAGGGTCTCATCATTTTTTTAAGTTTAGAACCATTAATATCTATCCCGGATTTTGGTTGTGAAACAGCGGCTATACCGCAACTGCAAAAAATCTGTTGTAATCTGTATATAGCTCAAAATTTCCGATGCAAATCTGAATATATGTAGCTATAAACGATTGCTGTGGAAGATAATTTCTATATTTGTGTTTGTGAGAATAGCAGCATTAATATTATCTTTTTATTTTCTGGGCCTTAACTTTTTAAGTTGTGCAGATGAAGCTGAGCTTTCTTCTTCAGATGCTGAATTTTCTACTGAAAAACTTGCAGAAAGTGAAAATCCGAAGGAACCTTCAGAAGATTTGTGCCCTCCTTTTTGTCATTGTCATTGCTGCCATGTTCATGTTGTGAACTTACAATCCACAGAATTCGTAATTGTCGACTTCCAAATATCCACTCTTATTTCTACTAAATTGGAAGCTTCGGAAAAAGATTTTTCGAGTTCCCTTCTTCAGCCACCCCGTGTTTAATTCAGTTGTAGGATACGTATGTCCTGTCGCGAATGATCTTCTTTGATTATTCATTTTGAATTTACTGAATTAAATAATTACCAGATGTTAGACAAAATAATTGATTTTTCAATCAATAATAAATTTATAATTGGTCTGCTTACGCTTGTCCTTATTGGCACAGGAATATGGAGCATGACCAGCGTACCCATAGATGCGCAGCCGGATATTACCAATAACCAGGTACAGGTAATTTCCCAGGCTCCAAATTTGGGTACCGAAGATATTGAACAGTTCGTCACCTATCCCGTGGAAGTTGCCATGAGTAATCTTCCCGGAGTTCTAGAAATAAGATCTGTGTCCAGATTTGGTCTTTCTGTAGTGACCATTGTTTTTGAAGACGATATGGACACATACTTGCCAAGACAATTAGTAGGTGAGAAACTCCGTGCGGTTGAGGAAGAGATCCCTGAAGGTTTTGGATCTACTTTTATGGGGCCTATTTCTACAGGTTTAGGTGAAATTTATCAATACACACTAGAGGTAGACGAGCAGTACAAAGAAGAATATAGCCTTACGGAACTCCGCACGATTCAGGACTGGATCGTACGGCGGCAAATGGCGATGGTTCCCGGAGTGGTCGAAGTGAACGGAGTTGGCGGTCGTATTAAACAATACGAGGTAGCTGTTGATCCCGAGGAACTAAGGGCGATCGGACTGAGCATTTCAGATATTTTCACTGCACTTGAAAATAACAATCAAAACACCGGAGGCGCCTATATAGAACGTAACCACCAGGCAAATTTCATTCGTGGAGAAGGATTGGCGAGAAGCGTGGCAGACATAGAAAACATCGTGGTAAAAAACTCCGGAGGAGTGCCTGTAACAATTAAGGACCTAGCAACAGTGCAAACCGGAAGTGCTGTGAGTTATGGTGCTCTTACAAAAAATGGACAGGGGGAAGCAGTAGGCGGAATGATAATGATGCTTAAAGGAGCTAATTCTGACGAAGTTATTGAAAATGTAAAAACCAGGATAGACCAAATACAGAAATCCCTGCCTGTTGGCGTGTCAATAAAGCCTTTTCTTGACAGGAGTGAGCTAATTGCGGAAACCACAGGAACCATTACAGAAAACCTCATGATTGGTGGTCTTATTGTAATTTTTGTACTGGTTTTATTCCTGGGGAACTGGAGAGGCGGCTTGATCGTAGCATCTACAATTCCGTTATCCCTGTTGTTTGCTTTTATTCTAATGAATGTTTTTGATGTTTGGGCAAATTTAATGAGCCTGGGCGCTATTGATTTTGGGATAATTGTAGACGGTGCCGTTATTATTGTAGAAAGTACGGTGTTTTTGATCTATCAAAGGATTAGGAATAAAGAGAAGCTATCTCAGGAGGAAAAGGATGAAATTGCTTCGGGTTCTGCAAAGAAGATGATGAATTCAGCATTTTTCGGTCAGTTGATCATACTTATTGTTTTCCTGCCAATCCTGGCGCTGGAAGGAATAGAAGGAAAAATGTTCAAGCCTATGGCACTTACATTTATTTTTGCGATGCTGGGAGCAATGATTCTTTGCCTTACGTATGTTCCCATGATTTCGGCGTTGTTCCTTAAAGCTCCTAAGACAGAAAGAAAATCCTGGGGCGACAAATTTGTTCTTTGGCTGGAAAATAAATATGAACCTCTTCTCAAAAAATCTTTAAGCAGAGCAAAGGTTGTTTTAGGTGCTGGAATAGCTCTTTTTGCGCTTGCTGTATTTCTCTTTATAAGAATGGGAGGAGAATTTGTGCCACAGCTGGATGAGGGTGATATTGCTTTTCATATCATAATGAAACCCGGTAGCTCTTTAACTGAAGGAACAGAAACAGCGACTAAGATAGAAAACCTTCTGCTAAGTGAATATCCTGAAATTGAGCAGATTGTTAGTAGATTCGGAGTTTCTGATGTTCCGACAGATCCTATGCCCATGGATATGGCGGATTGTTTTATAATTCTTAAGCCCCGCTCAGAATGGGTTTCCGCTGAAACAAAAGACGAGCTGATAAATAAAATAAAGGAAACTTTAAATATTATTCCCGGAGTAAGCTATGAATTTACCCAGCCTGTAGAGATGCGATTTAATGAATTACTTACGGGCGTTCGGGAAGATGTTGCTATAAAATTATATGGTGAAGATCTTGAAATTCTTGCAGATAAAGCTGAAGAAATGGGAGGTATTATTTCTACAATAAGTGGAGTTGCAGATATGAAGGTAGAAGCAACTGCAGGACTTCCTCAAATCACTGTAAACTATAACAGAAATAAAGTTGCACAATATGGCTTACAAATAGATAACCTGAACTCTCTCGTGCAGTCCGCTTTCGCCGGAGGAAAAGCCGGGGTTATTTTTGAAGGAGAGCGAAGATTCGACCTGGTGGTAAGATTGGATGAAGCGCACAGGACAAATATCGATAACCTTCGAAACCTGTATGTCGCATTACCTTCAGGAAATCAAATTCCGCTTAGGGAGATAGCAGATGTAAACTATCAGCCTGGGCCAATGCAAATAAGCAGGGACAACACAAACAGAAGAATTAATGTGGGGGTAAACATCAGGAATCGTGATGTGAAATCTGTAGTAGAGGATATTCAGACAAAGCTAGATTCTGAATTTGATCTGCCAGCGGGGTATTATATCCGCTACGGTGGTGCTTTTGAGAACCTGGAGCGGGCAAGTAGCCGACTACAGGCGGTAGTGCCAATTGCACTGTTGCTGATCTTCATTTTAATTTATTTCGCTTTAAAATCTTTTAAACAGACTACCATGATTTATGTCGCTATTCCGTTGGCGGCTATCGGCGGGGTTTATGCACTGTGGTTGCGGGATATGCCTTTTAGCATTTCTGCCGGAGTTGGGTTTATTGTCTTATTTGGAGTAGCTGTACTTAACGGACTTGTATTAATCAGCGGACTCAATGAATTAAAAGAAGAAGGAGTCACCAACCTAACAGAGCGTATAAGTCGTGGTACCCGCAGAAGAATCCTGCCAATCCTGCTCACCGCGCTTACAGATGTTCTGGGATTTTTACCAATGGCCATATCTTCATCGGCAGGAGCCGAAGTGCAACGGCCGTTGGCAACGGTGGTAATTGGCGGATTAATTACTTCTACTTTTCTAACACTGTTTATTCTGCCGATCCTTTATAAAATGGTAGAAGAACGTTCGACCGGAAGAAACTTTGTTGGGAAACCCATGATTGCCATTATAGTTTTGGCTGTTGTATGTCTTGTTCCTGAAATTATGAACGCGCAGGAAAGGGAAAATTTTTCCGTCGTAACAATGGCTGAAGCAGAAGAGCTTGCGATTAATAATTTTCCGTTATTAAAGAACAGGAAACTGGAGATTGAACAGCAGGAAGTTTTAAGAAAGTCGGCCTGGGATTTTGGGACTACACAGGTATTTACTGGTGGAGAAGAAATTACGAACGACCGTGGAGTTTATACCACGGTGGGCATCCAGCAACAGGGGATTGACGTTTTAGGCATTGCACCAAAACTTCGTTTGCAAAAGGAGCGGATCGCCCTGGCAGAAAAAGCCTTTACCTTATCTGAGTTACAGGTATCACTGGAGGTGAAATCTGCCTGGATAAATACGTTTGTGGCAAGAAAGAAGTACGCACTATTTTCAGAACTTGATTCTATTTATCGACGCTTTGAAAATGCTGTGTCTGTTCGTTATAAGGTAGAGGCCATTTCCCGTTTGGAAATGCTTACTGCAAAAAGTGAAGTTAGTGAAATCGTCATTCAAAAACAGCAGGCATATAGCGACTATGCTATCGCCCTCGAAAGGTTGAATCTGTGGTTGGGACAGGATCAGTTTTATACAGTTCCGGAGGAAATGGATTCTGAGTTTGTTTCTGAAGAAGAGCTCATATCAGAAAACCTTCAGGAGCATCCAAGATTGGAAATTTCCCGGAAAAATTTAGAGGTTGCAGAAGCAGCCCATGGAGCCGCCAGAGCAGTTTTACTTCCGAAGTTAAACCTTCAATATGGATTTCAGGAAATAAACGGTAATAGTGGATTTTACAGTTATCAGGCGGGACTATCTATTCCGTTTCTTTCGGGAGAAACTTATGGAAATGCACAGTCTGCGAAAATTGAAACGGAAATAGCAGCGCGCGCCGTAGCATTTGAAAAACAACAACTACAAGCAGATTTCACACAGGCACTTAAAAATTATCAAACCTGGCAGGCTTCCTGGCTTTATTACAGGGATGAAGCTTTACCATTAACTAGCGAGCAGCAGGAAGGTGCCCTGCTCGCCTTTAATGAAGGATCAATATCTTATTTGGCATTTATCGATATTCTCGAACAGGTTGTACAGGTGGAATTAAACGCTTTGGATTCCCTTCAGCAATACATGAGAGCATCTGCAACCCTTCAATTTTACTTAAACGATTAATAGTTATTAATATGAAAATAAAATCAATAAATAGTACCTTAATTTTGGCTCTTTTTGCTTTTACGATTTGCTTTTCGTGCAAAGATTCCGCAGATAAAAGTGAAGAAGTACATACTGAAGAACATTCTGAAGAAGAAGAGGGAGGTCATGCCGAAATGGAGGAGGCAATGCTTTCGCAAGCTCAGTTTGCAGCACTGGAGATGGATATTGACACGTTACAAAACCGCAATATGGCCGGTTTTGTGGAAGCTAACGGCCAGCTGGAAGTACCCCCGCAAAACGAAGCTTCGGTTACTACAGTAATTGGCGCGAACGTGGTCGACATCAGGATTATTGAAGGGGAAGAGGTGCAAAAAGGCCAAATTCTGGCTTACATTTCCCATCCCGATATCATAAAGATGCAAACAGATTTTCTGAATGCTTCAAATGAACTGAAATTTCAGGAAAAGGAGTTTGAAAGGCAACAGAAATTATACGAAGCCGGAGTAGGTTCAGGAGAAACTTTTCAACGAGCAGAAGCCCAATTTCAGAATGCAAAAGGCAGAGTACAGGGATTACAATCTCAGTTGAGACTGTTGAATTTAAATTCTGCTAATTTAGGAGAGGGAAACATTAATCAGCGAATTCCCGTTTTAAGTCCAATTTCAGGTACGGTGCAGGAAATTAACGTGAAAACCGGTCAATTTGTGGAAGCTCAAAAAGCGATGTTTGAAATCGTAAATACCAAAGATGTCCATGCAGATCTTATGGTTTTCGAACGGGATATTGCTAAAGTAAAAGTGGGTCAAAAAGTTGTGCTTACTCTGGAATCGCTAGAGGGAATGGAGCTTGATGCTGAAATTATCTCCATTAGCCAGTCCTTTGATCGGGAAAGAAAAGCTGTTCACGTACACGCTGAAATTAACAACAGACCTGAGAGTCTAATTCCGGGGATGTACGTTCGTGGAAGGATTTTAACAGAGGAATCATCAACTATTGCACTCCCTGAAGATGCTATTGGTAGGGATGGTGATAAGTTATATGCTTTTAAGGCAGAAAGAGAAGGTGAGGCGTGGAGCTTTCAACCTGTGCAAGTTACTTCCAGTTCTAGTAGTGGAGGCTGGGTTGCCGTGAATTTCCTCTCTCCTGTGGTGCCAGGTACAAAATTCGCATTTAACAATGCTTATTATTTAATGGCTGAAATGCAAAAAGGAGAAGGTGGCCACAGCCACTAAAGAACTTATAATAATCCTGCATTATGAAAGATAAGGAAAGGCAAAAGAACTTAAAAAAAGGAAGAAATATCCAGACCTTTAATATTATCTATGATAGTACCGAGGTTGTTGTTTCTTTAATCGCTGGCTTTTCTTCAGGAAGTTCTGCACTAATAGGTTGGGGATTGGACAGTGTTGTGGAAGTTATTTCCGGCAGTACGCTTTGGTGGCGTCTCAATGGAGAACTTAAGGACATAAGTGAGGAAAAGGTAAAGAAGAGAGAAAGATTAACTCTTTTTGTTATAGCTTCTTCCTTTCTGATAATTAGTATGTTTATAACATACGATTCTGTTACAAAATTAATTAATAGAGAAACCCCGGAGTGGACCACTCTGGGGCTGATTATCCTGCTGGTTTCCCTGGTTATAAACCCTCTCCTGATTTACTATAAGTATAAATACGGAAAGAAACTGAACAGCCAGGAGTTAATTGCAGATTCTAAAGATACTTTTGTTTGCCTGTACCAAACCATAGCAGTGCTGGGTGGATTATTGGCAGTGCACTTTCTTAACTGGTGGTGGGCCGATCCTGTCGCTGCACTTTTAATCGTGCCGTATGCTCTTAAAGAAGGCTGGGAAGCCTATAGTAATGGTAAAAAGGTTAAAACAGAATAAATTTAAAATTCCTTAAGTCTGGTGCCTAATTTGCCAATTATCGATCTGAAGTTTTAATTATTTTGAAGCTTACTCAATTTCCTTCACTTCATTATCAGGCAGGAGTCGGAAGTTCTCTATTTTCTTTCCTTTAAGGTGAGACTGATATTTTTCCAGAACCGGTTGTTCAAGCTTGAATTCCCTGTATTCATCAGGATTCATTATAGGAATTCCCTTTACCATGGGATAAATTCTGTTGCAGTTTTTGCACGTGAGGAAACCTTCAAGAATGTTTTCTTCAACATCTTTAGTGATTACTGTAAGTTTTAAATCCTTTTTGTCGAAAGGACAGCATAATTTATTAATCGTTGCTATTCTCATTTTTTATTCGCTTTAATTCTGATAAATATTCTCTGGTTGCCTGTTTCGGATTTTCGGAACTCATGATTCCCGAAACCACTGCAACACCTTCAAATTCTATACTCTCTAATTCTTTAATATTTTGATGCTGAATTCCTCCCGCAAGAAAAATGGGCATCGAGGTAATCTCTCTTGCTTTTCTGATGGTGTCAAACGAAACTAGTTCACAACTATTACTGGTTTGAGACGGAAAAATGGAACAAAATGAAACATAATCGAGCTTTTTCTCATCAGCCCAGGAAATTACTGAGAGATCATTGGTACAGGTTATTCCAAACATACAATCTGAACTTAAATCATTCTTTATGTATTCAAAATCTTCCGGAATAGCATCAAAATGTACTCCATCTGCATATGTAGATTGCATCAGGTGCCAATTGTTGTTCAAAAAAACCGGTACATTTCTGGAATGACACATATCACATATTCTGTTTACCAGTTTCACCCTGTCTCCAGAAGAAGAAAAGTTATCCCAGATTTGGACAATGGCTATTTCTTCTTCCAGTATCGTCTTCAATTTTGCAAATAATTCTTCGTTGTTCATGGAAGGATCCAGAACAAGATAAAGTCCACCTCGTAATTTGGCAATTTTCGTCATTTCCAGCCTGCATTAAATGCTTCAAAAAATGCTTTCCAGTATGGATCTTCAGAGGGGTAGGGGAGATCATAATTAACTCCATCCTCCATCAGCTTGATTCCTTCTTTTATATCCGTAATTTCCCCCGCAACTGTGCAGTCAATATCTTCCTTTTTTAGCCTTGCTATGACATTTTGTTCGCTTCCTTTTTTACAGGTGATAATCATGGAGCCTGCACCAATACTATAACGGGGATCAATGTGAAACAAGTCACAGATTTGTTTCTGTACGTCGCCTATAGGTAGCAATTCATTATAAATTTGAGCTCCATTACCAGATGCTTTGGCAAGTTCATAAATAGCTCCTAAAACACCTCCCTCGGTCACGTCATGCATTGCGGTGACATCCGTATGTTTTTTTTCTGTTCCGGCAGCCGTTAAAGCATCTTTAAGTGATGACGTTTGATAAAAATTTCTGCAGGCTTCTTCATGTACCTCTTTGCCAAGTTTATTTTTTATAATTTCCGGAAAACTCATTCCCAGAATGGAAGTAGAGGAGAGGGCACATTGTTTTGTCACCAGGATGACATCCTTCAGTTTTGCATTACTGGAAACCAGAATATCTTGTTTGGGAGCTATTGTAGAAAAAGTACCTCCTCCTGATATTGTGGAATTTTGACCCTCGACAAAACCAGTATGTCCGCCGGTAATGGCAACGCCTATATCCTTACAAAACCTGTGAATATACTCCCAGTAAATTTTAAAATCTTCTCTGGAAAAACTTGCAGGTAAATTCAGCACCATCTGGCCATACATTGGTGCAAATCCCGTTGTTGCCATGTCATTCGCCATTAAGTGTACAGATAACCAGGCAGATTCTTCCAGACCAAGTGAAGGGATTAACGAAAGCGGATCGCTGGTTGATGCCAAAGCGAGACCGTTTGGGAGATCCACAACTGATACATCTACACCAAATGCTGATCCAACGCTTACTTCTTTTCTTGAGCTTCCACAATTATTGAAAATAATCTTTTCAAAGGTTTCGTTCTGAATTTTTCCCAGTTCCTTACTCATTAGTCTACATCTTTAAATTGTACATAGAGGCCAAAGAAGTCTCCATAAGGAATTCCCCATTGTTGTACAGGAAACCATTTGGGCAGGCCGGTACAAGACCATTCTATAGTATATTCGCGGCCTTTTAATGCTTCATGAATTATTGCAGTTAACTTTGCCGGAGTATAAAAAGTTGCGGTAAGATAAAAAGGATTTTTACCGAAAATCTCCTGAATCCTTCTCCGGACGACCTTAGGAGAATTTCTATTCATCATTCCCATGGCTATACCGTATTTTCCGACTCTTGCCGCTTCCCGGATTACTTTTACGGGATCTTTATAATATTCGAAGGTGGTTATAAAAGCCAGCGAGTCAAAAGTATTATCCTTAAAAGGCATGTGATGAGAATCGGCCATAACCAGGTCTCCGTCAAATAAATTCACTGCCTGAGAAAGCATTAGCGGAGAAATATCCCCTCCGGTGGCCTCAATTCCTATTTCTTTCCACCATCTTGTAAAGCGGGTAGTTCCGCATCCAAATTCAAGTAAGGTTTCTACACGCGTATCTTTGGAAACAAGCTGTTCCATTACTTTCTTTTGCCAGACTTCAGCACGCTTATATCTTCCTTCATACCATTGCTCATAAGTATCGGTATGTTCACGGTTAAAAAACCATTCGGGTCTTTCCTGCCAATTCTGATGTGTTTTGGGAAGCAGTTGGAAGTTACTTTTCTCTATCTCCATTTTAATTTATTTAAATAAAAACTCCATTCTATGACTGGATAACCAGATAGAATGGAGTTTAAAATGGAAATATTTTAAAGCTGCATCCCTACGTTGGCATTATCCATATCAGGTAGCGGGTGTTATCTCAGCCTTTACAGGCACCCCGTGCAATAATTCCAAAGTTAATATTTATCTTTTGGAAATTCTTTTTTATTCCGGAGAGTTTTTTAAAAATGTGTTGACATTCCCTTTCCTTAATTTGAAGTTTTAAATGACCTTCAAGAAGTAATTTTGTGCCAGTGAAATAATTTTCCTATTTTCTTAATAGAGAATTTTTATAAGAAGCTATTTTGTAACTTAAAGATTATAATTTAAAGAATCATGTTATGTCTACAAGAAGAGATTTTATATATAAAACAATGCTTACTTCGGCTGCGACTGTGGCTGCACCTTCTACAGTTCTTGCTGCCAGATCGGGAATTACTTCCCCGTTAATAGATAAAAACAAATTGCGCGAAAAATTTAAACCAAAAATTAACTTCGGAATGGGTGGAGTAGGAGCCGGTAATGGTTTTCACGTTAATTCTGATGAAGAAATACGAAATACCATGGAAGCTGCATGGAATAACGGGGTAAGGCATTTTGATACCTCTCCCTGGTATGGCCTGGGAATTAGCGAAAGAAGAATGGGGAGCTTTCTCTTCAATAAACCCAGAGAAGAGTACATTTTGTCGAGTAAAATTGGACGAATCCTAAAACCTGCTCCAGGCTTTGATAAAAATCCCGGAATATGGAAAGGAAAGATGAATTTTGATTACGAGTACGACTATTCAGCTGAAGGAACACGGAAGTCGGTCGAGGATAGCCTGCACCGCATGGGAGTTTCATCGCTGGATATTGTCTATATTCATGACTTGTCTCCCGATAATGGCGACATGAAAGAAGATTGGGTAAAATACTTTGAAGTAGCCCGAAAAGGAGCGATGCCAGAACTTACTAAAATGAGGGAAGAAGGTCTTATTAAAGGTTGGGGTTTTGGTGTAAACACTATAGAACCTATTTTGAAAGCTATAGAGGTGAGCGATCCAGACATATTCCTCTCAGCGAC
Source organism: Autumnicola psychrophila (assembly GCF_031846645.1). Taxonomy (NCBI): domain Bacteria; kingdom Pseudomonadati; phylum Bacteroidota; class Flavobacteriia; order Flavobacteriales; family Flavobacteriaceae; genus Autumnicola; species Autumnicola psychrophila. The sequence goes on along the minus strand of NZ_JAVRHN010000010.1, from coordinate 120,036 downwards.
CCAATATTCACTTATGAAGCATAAAGATGCTTTGAATAAGTTATTTCCGGTGTGTGAAAAAGAAGATATATCGCTAGTAATAGGTGCACCTTTAAATGCAGGTTTCCTTGCCGGCAAAGATCGCTACAACTATGGTAAAGGAATACCGGATGGTTTTCTAGAGAAGAGGGAGAAAATGACAACTATCGCACAAAATCATGGTGTGGATTTACGAAGTGCAGCTTTACAATTTTCTGCAGCACCTAAGGTTGTTGCTTCTGTAATTCCCGGGGCAAGTAAACCTTATCAATCCTCTGCCAACGCAAAATCGATGAGTGAGACTATTCCGGCAGACTTCTGGAAAGAATTAAAATCTGAAAACTTAATCGCCCAAAATGCACCGGAGCCAAAGACCGTATAGGCTTGATGTAAAAAAAAGGTGTAGACCAATAATTGTCAATTATCCGCATCTGTATGTTAGCAGACATCATAATTTATGTAACCTATGAGATTTTATTTTTAAACTCCAGGTCAAAATTTGCCAATTATCGAAGTTCGTCTAAAAACCGGATGATTTCATTGTTGAAAGAATATGTCTCTCTCTTTAAAAGAAGTCTGGAATTAAAATTTATCTTCATTTAAAGGATTTTTTATAAATGGCATTCCTTACTTTCTTCAGGATTTAGATGAAAATGAGATGTCTACAATAGCGCTAAAATAGAAACCTCTTCACTCATAATTTAAATGTAATGAGTGAAGAGGTTTCTTCTTTCCTCATAACAAAAGCATCCGTTATTACTTTAAGCCATTGCCGATAACTGGCAAATTTTGATGCTGACATTCTACTTGAGTTTATTTTCTTCAGTAAATTATAAAAGATTAAAGGTGGCCTTTGATCTGCCATAGATAAACTGAACAATATCATATTTCTTCATTTACCGAACGTAAAAATTAAAACCGATTTTATCTGAGATTGGGAGGTCTTCAAAAATGGCAATTATCGATACTCATTGTACCGAGGAACTATTTTTAAGTTAAAATTGTTTTGTTTCGTAAAATTACCATAAGAAGAAGAGGAAAAACTGACTAAAGTCATCTGCGGGAATATTTTAATTGTAGTCATTTCGAATTTAACGAGATGTGATTTTCAGCAAATTTTTTAAGAATTATAAAAGAGGAGGATCCTTCAGTTTGTTGCTTCAGTTCCTCCTGATAATAAACTTTTTCTTTTCATTCTTTTTCCTCTACAGATATTGGAATCATTCTAGAAATATCTCTCTTTTTTGCGCCAATAAATCCCTTGTTAGCTGATAATTATCATACTTCCATCTTCTTTAACTCAGTACTTTTAATAGAAATTATTAGAGGAACGATTAGCGGTAAAAAATTACAATAAATATCTATTTATAATTCTTAATTCTATTGTCATGGAAACCAAAAAAAATCCAAAAGTAGATCTTGACAGGGGAAGCGTAATTTTCTTTCAAATAGGGTTAATACTGATATTATCATCCACTTACTTTGCTATGGAATGGAAGTCCTATGAAAAGGAAGGTTTTGATAATATAAGGATAGAAGTTACACAAGAACTTCAGGAGGATATTCCTATAACCCAGATGAGCTCACCACCGCCACCACCACCTCCTCCGCCACCGGCAATTCCTGAAGTCATTACCATAATAGAGGATGAGCTGGATATAGAGGAGGATTTAATAACATCGACAGAAAGCAGCCAGGAAGACAAATTATTAAAAGTTGTTCAGGTCGTCGAAATTGATGAAGGCGAGGTAGAAGAGGTTGTTGAACAGGTACCTTTTGTACTGGTTGAACAGGTGCCCACTTATCCCGGATGTGAAGATGAAAAAGATAATGAGGCAAAGAAAATATGTTTAACAAAAAAAATAGATGATTTTATTCAACACAATTTTAATTCCTCTATTGGTGCAGAATTAGGCTTAAGTGGGATAAACAGAATTATTGTGATCTTCAAAATTGATGAGGTTGGTGATATTGTGGACATAAGATCAAGAGGGCCCCATAGGAGACTGGAAGATGAAGCCGAACGGGTAATTAAGTTACTGCCAAAAATGACTCCCGGCAGGCAACGGAATAAACCTGTTAAAGTGCAATACTCTTTGCCTATTGTTTTTGATATACGTGAGAAAGTATAGTGAATTATATGATTCCAAACTCAATCGTTTTCGGTATATTTATCTGAATATCAATATGCTAAAGACTGATAACTGTCATATTTTCTCCCTCAATTGAATGCTAAATTTATATCGAATTAAAGAAGCTTTTTATAAACTTTAAAACTAACCTGTCATGAAAAATGTGCTCATTCCCTTCAACTTCTCCAGAGCCTCCATAAATGCCCTGGATTATGCAATTGAATTTACAACCAAAGAACCCTCCATTTCCCTGTATCTTCTTTATATATACGAAGATGATATCAACCAGGAAGAAATTCAGAATAAACTGGCAAAAGTAATTTCAAAATACAGAGATCCTCTGGTTGCGAAAATAAAAACGATAGTACGTAAAGGGAAGTTAATTCCAAGCGTCTTGAATCTTCAGGAAGAATTGGGAATAGACCTGGTGCTAATGGGCACAAAAGGAGCTGAAATTGGTGAAGTTGGTATCGCAACAAGAACTTCTAAATTTGTAAAGGAAGCTAACCTGCCAGTTCTGGTCATTCCAGAAAAAGCCAGAAATTTTCAGTTAAAAAAAATTATTCTTACCCTGGGAAGAGAGAAAATAGCAGATAAAGACGCTCTATATACTTTGCTGGACGTTTCCCGAAGGTTTGGGGCGGAAGTTCATATTCTTACTATTAATAAAGATAAAACCTCGATAGGCTATTCTGAAGAGGATGAAAGCAATGAAAATACATTACAGTATTTTCTGGAAATGTTCTACTCTCATCGATCCTTTCTTGAGAATGAAGATATTGAAAAAGGGATAATGGAGTACCTGGATACGCATGAGGCAGATATGCTGGCGATAATGCCAAATACTCACCTGGAAAACGGTAATGCTTCCGAAGGAGAATTAACAAGGATTTTGACATTACACACCCAGACTCCATTGTTAGTACTTGATTAATAACCGGCAATTTAAGAAATGTATATTCTGCTAATTATACTAATTATCACCCTGGGATTATTTGTGTGGGACAAGTATCCGCCTGATGTTGTTGCTTTAATGTCTATGTTAGCCCTTTTCCTTACCGGAATTCTCGACCTCACAGAGACTCTTAGTGGATTTAGTAATCCTACTGTAATAATGATTGCCGCTCTTTTTATTATTGGTGAAGGACTTTCCCGAACCGGATGGACCGCTCTTGCCGGACAAAAATTTGTAGCCATGGCAGCTAAAAGTAATAACAAGCTATTAATTCTTATCACACTGGGCTCGGGAGTTCTTTCCGGATTTGTAAGTAACACCGGAGCTGTGGCGGCCCTAATGCCTATGACAGTGTCTGCTGCCTGGAATGCAGGAACATTACCTTCAAAGTTACTCATCCCGATGGCTTACGGATCTAATACAGGAGGTTTGCTCACTTTAACCGGTACTCCTCCCAACATCGTTGTGAGTAACACCTTAATAGAAAATGGTTTTAAAGGCTTTTCCTTTTTTGAATTCAGTCTTATTGGTGTGCCTCTGTTAATTGTGACTTTACTTTATTTCAGGTTTTTTGGCCATAAACTTTTACCTAGCAGGGAAACCTCTGCAAAGCCAGTTAATATCGATTCTGAAATGCATAAGTGGATTGAGCATTTCAGTATTGGAAATAATTTGTATCGTCTAAGGATAAGATCTATGTCGCAACTTGCAAATACGAAGCTTAAAGACTGGAATCTTGAAGACAAGTATAATGTTTCCATTGTACGCTTGCGACGTAGACATCCTAAACCCTTAAAAGGAATTCCTTCTTACGTAGAATTCCCGGTTCAGGATACCAATTTGCTTTATCACGATATTATAACTGTAAAGGGAACTGCCGAGGCAGTAGATAAACTTATCCTGCTATTTAACCTTGTTATTGTTCCTACTCCTCCAGATGAGAAAGGACTTAAAGAAGAATTTATTAATCAGGAAGTTGGTATGGCTGAAATGCTGGTAACTCCAACCTCACGTCTTATAGGCGAAAGTATAGGAATGGGTTCTTATTTACAGAAAAATAACATTCAGTTATTAGGGGCTAATCGTGGAAGTAAAGCCTTAACAGATACCAAAATTAAAGTGCAGGCCGGTGATGCCCTGCTGGTAAGAGGTGCCTGGGAAAATATAGAATCCCTTAAAAACATGCATGATAACCTGGTAATTGTAGGTAGTCCTGAAAATATGAGTAAAGATGTAGATGTACTTGGTCCAAGATCTTATATTGCAATGGGAGCACTAATCGTTATGATCCTTTTGCTCGTGATGGATATTATGCCTGGCGCAATGGCCGCGCTTGTTTGCGCAGGACTTGTTATGGTTACGGGATGTGTGCCAATTACCAAAGCATACAGCAACATTAGCTGGACCAGTGTGGTAATGATAGCTGCTATGATACCTATGGGTATTGCCTTACAGAAAACGGGTATAGCTCATCTTACCGCTAATGCACTGGTAGATAGTCTTGGGCAGATACATCCAACGGCATTGCTGGCTGGATTCTTTTTAGTAACTTCATTATTTAGTCAGGCCATAAGTAATTCTGCTACCGCAATTCTTATGGCACCAATCGCACTTATTGCTTCGACCACACTGGATATTTCGCCGGCGCCATTCTTAATAACTGTGGCTATAAGTGCTTCAACAGCTTGTTTATCTCCTGTAGCTACACCTACGAACGCTATGGTGATGTCTGCCGGTAATTACAAATTTGTAGATTTCTTTATAGTTGGAGCCCCATTACTTTTATTAATGTTTCTTACCACCATTTTACTGGTTCCGGTAATATGGTCTTACTAGAATAATAAATAACCTAAAATTAATAATTATGGAAAATGTTCTGAACCGTCCAAAACCCAATAACCTCATAAGGTATGGATTGAAGGATAACGTGGTACAATGGAATCTCAGTGGAGAGGAACTTCAAAAGATCACTATTGAGAAAGGAATGGGCAGGGAAACCTCAAACGGGACACTTGCCGTGAATACGGGAAAATTTACTGGGAGATCACCACAGGATAGATTTCTTGTACAGGATGAATATACCAGTAAGGTATGGTGGGGGAAAATTAACAAACCTCTTTCACCTGAAAACTTTGATTTATTGTACGACAGGGTAACCGCTTACCTTTCTGGTAAGGAAATTTATGTACATGATGGATATGTTTGTGCCTATCCTGAATATAAGATGGATGTAAGGACAATTACAGAATATCCTGCGTCCAACTTTTTTGTAAAGAATATGTTTTTAAGACTGAAAGAGGAAGAATTAGAAAATTTTGAGGAAGACTGGCTGGTACTTTGTGCACCAGGGTACTCTGAAGAAAATCCTGAAAAGTATGGTTTGCGCCAGGGAAACTTCAGTATTCTAAATTTCACCAGGAAAATTGCCTTAGTTGCAGGTTCTGCCTATACTGGTGAGATAAAGAAAGGGATTTTCTCCGCATTAAATTTTATTCTTCCGCTGGAAAAAAATGTACTGCCTATGCATTGCTCTGCCAACGTTGGAAAAGATGGAGATACTGCTATTTTCTTCGGTCTTTCTGGTACCGGAAAAACGACTCTCTCCGCAGATCCCCAAAGAAAACTTATTGGTGACGACGAGCATGGCTGGACAGCAGAAGATGTGATTTTTAATTTTGAAGGGGGATGTTATGCTAAAGTAATTGGTCTCACAGAAGAAAACGAACCAGATATCTATCGCGCCATAAAACCGGGAGCACTTCTTGAAAATGTGATTTTTAAAGAAGGCACCGGAGATGTGGATTATTTTGACGGTGCAATTACTCAAAACACCAGGGTTAGTTATCCTATAGATCATATTGAAAATATTCAGGAGAATTCTTATGCAGAGAATCCACAAAATATTTTCTTCCTTACCTGCGATGCGTTTGGAGTATTGCCGCCGGTCTCAAAACTCACGCCGGGACAGGCCGCCTATCATTTTATTTCAGGATACACTGCAAAAGTTGCGGGAACAGAGGCAGGAATTACTGAACCTGTTCCATCTTTTTCTGCTTGTTTTGGGGAACCCTTCATGCCTTTGCATCCCACTGTTTATGCAGAAATGTTGAGTAAGAAGATGCAGGAATCAAATGTAAATGTTTGGCTGATTAATACCGGTTGGAGTGGAGGTCCTTATGGTGTAGGTTCCAGGATTAAACTGAAATATACCCGAAATATGATTTCTGAAATTCTTAATGGCAGCTTGCAGGATGTCGATTATGAAACTCATCCAATATTCGGTTTAAAAATACCCAAATATTGTCATGGCGTTCCTTCCGAAATGCTGAATCCAATTAATACCTGGCTTCAGAAGGGGTTGTATATTCAAAAATCTATTCAATTGGCACATTCATTCCATCTCAACTTTGAAAAATTTGCAGAAAAAGCTTCAAAGGAGATTCTTGAAGGAGGTCCACCTATTGATGAACACCACAAGATTTCATCAGATTTTTAAAATTTAAAAAATTGGGATTAACACAAAAAGATCGTAATCTTTTCATGTTCAACAGATTACGATCTTTTGGATTTAAAATCAGTAATTCTATTGAAATTAAAATGAGAGTGGGAGAAAAGCCTTTACATTGCGGCAGAGCTTAGATGCTCAGTTTTAATGAGGAAACTATAATTGAGTGTCTTTGATTCAGCAAAATGATTAAATCAGGCACTTGAAGAATTTAGAAAGAATATTAAACTTTAAAGACTAAACTAAAAGTAGAACCCTTATCCACCTCACTTTTGAGGCTTACAGTACCTCCCAAAGTGTTCATATAATCTTTAACAAGATAAAGCCCTACGCCTTTACTTTCTGTATGACCGTGAAACGTTTCGTGTAAACGGAATACTTTGTCTTCTACTTTATTCATGTTAAAACCCAAACCGTTATCATTATATATTACATGAACGGTATTTGCAATTTTTTTTGAAGTGATTTTAATGATCGGAGGAACGCCGGGTCGTGCATATTTTATTGAATTCGAAATCAAATTAAGAAATATACTGTGTAAATAGAAAGAATTAAAATTGACGAATTTCACTTCAGAAAAATCTGTATCAAAGCTTGTGTTTGTGCTCTGGATGAGATATTTGATAGGATTAATTGTATCCTGAAATACTTTATTTATATCCAGTTTCTCCGTTTTAACCAGAGATTTACCGGTTTCTTTTATGGTATCTATGTAGTTATTTAATATATCCTTTAAACTTTCAGCAGATTCTTTTAATAAATCCATGTAGAGCAGATTATCTTCATTTTTAATTTCAGTAGTATCCAATAAACTGAAGAGTGAGATCAAATTGTTTACAGGAGATTTCAGATCATGTGTAGTCGTATAGGATAATTTAGTTAATTCTTTATTTAAAAATGAAATGTTCTTAATAAGAGTATTCCTTTCTTGCTCCTGGTTTTTAATGTGAGTAATATTCTTGGCAATTGCATAAATAAGTTCCTGAGATGGCACTGGTATGGAAGTCCAGGTGAGCCAAACGATTTCTCCTGTTTTTGTAATATACCTGTTTTGAAAATTTAAAAGTGGAACACCTTCCCTTAATTGTTCTCTTAAATTTGCTGTTTTCGTTCTATCAGGTTGAAAAATTAACTCACTAATTGGGAACGAAAATAATTCCTTTTCTGAATATCCCAATAATTTTACAAAAGCCGGATTTATGCTTCTGAAATAACCATCAAATCCTGCAATACACAAATAGTCCTCAGATAATTCGAAAAAGGGAGCTAAATCGTATGCTGTATCTTCAGGGGGAGATGAGATAATTTTCATAGAGATTAAAGTTATGAAAAATAATCTTAGATGTATAATTCACATACGGTTACTGGACAAAGAAATAAATGTCCTTAATCTGGTAAAGAAAATAATAGAGAAGACATCTTCGCGAAATTCAAAATAATAATAATGCTGTTTAAAAATAGCAAATTAATTGAAAGAATATATTTCACTCAATAACTCAGCAGACAAGTGATGTTAATGAGTCAGTAGAAATAAAAAGCCCCGTAAATCACCCCGTAAATTACTCTATTACAGAGCTTTTAACACTCCGTAATTGGAGGTTTATCAGCTCTAAAAATAGCCAAACTTTACCGTAACAGATGGTAATAGAATCTTTCTTCAAATGAATAAAACAGAATAAAAAAATTCATGGAGGCCAGTCCGAAAATCCAGTCAAAATCCATATTTGGGTTGATTAGTATCTATCTTATTGTGGGGCGTGTGGACATGAAATGAAAAGCAACTTCCCAATTGATGAAATCGTACAAATATTAGGGATTTCAGTATTCTATAAAACTCTTTTGAATGAAACTTTAATCGAATATCGAATAAATTAAAATGACAAAGAACAACTGAACTTACTTGAGTACTAAAATTACGCATCAGTACTAATCCTCAATAACTATTTACTTTCAATCTTTTCAAGCCAATCGGGGTTAATTTCGACCATAAGGCTGGCCAAAATGAATGGACCGGTAGCCTTGCCGTCATTTGACACAACCGGTTCACTAATGTAGTATTCAAAGGAACCGTCTCTTCGGGTATTGCCTTCCGGTCCCAAACCGGCCACACTGCAAACAGAATTTATAGTCAGATTTCCATTCGCTTCGACTTCTATAAAATTTCTCAATATCCCATTATATGCTTTAATGGCAGGTTGCAGATAATTTCCTTCATCAAGAATGCCCTTTTTCATTCCTTTAAACATACCATAAGTAAACATACTTGCGCAGGAAGATTCCAGGTAATTTCCTTCGCGATTTGGCATATTGACAACCTGATACCACAATCCTGTTTCTTCATCACGGTAACGGAGTAGAGCATCTGTCAAATTAGTATACATTTCAACGATCTTTTCCCTGTCTTTGTGGTCTTCCGGCAGAAAATCGAGCACATCTATAAGGGCCATGTAAAACCATCCCATTCCTCTTCCCCAAAAATTTTCTGAACGGCCTGTTTGAGGATCGGCCCAAAAGATACTTTTACTTTCATCCCAGCCATGGTAATAAAGACCTGTTTCCTCATCCAGAAGATGTTTTTCCATAAGCAGGAATTGATTAGTTATGTCGTTGAAAGCGGATGGATCTCCAAAATTCTTCACGTATTCAGCATAAAAAGGGGCTCCCATATATAGGCCATCCAGCCACATTTGGTTGGTATAGATCTTTTTATGCCAAAAGCCCCCTTCTGAAACTCTAGGATGCTCCCTGAGCTGATCCATAAGTAATTCTACGGCGTCTCTATAACGCTCGTCCCCTGTTTTTTCATAAATGGGAAACAGCATTTTCCCTGCGTTAATATGGTCAATATTGAACTCTTCCTTCTCGTATCCCATAATATTTCCCGTGGAGTCTATCAATTGATCTACAAAGGTTGTTTTGACATAATCGTAATATTTTTGATTGCCATTTATTTCCCAGACATTTAGGATGGCCGTATTTACCAATCCGGATACGTAACTCCAATGGGGCTCATCATCCCGTCGCTCCATTTCCGATTCTGCCATCCATTCAGAATAGGTTTTATCAACTTGATTTTCTATTTGTTTTGTTCTTGCCTTGCATTGCACAAGCAACAGTGAAAGGAAAAGTAATAGTGCAACATGCTTTATATTCTTTTTCATGTAATGGAATTTTTCTAGGGATAATCATTTATTTGTAAATTTCCTTTATTACGCAGCTTCGCCAGAAGCACAACTGCCATCCGGTCTGCACGATCTTCCTGAATTAGAATTTCTGATCTCTCAGGCACTTTATTTTGTTTTTATAATAGCTTATTTAATGCTGTTAATATATTTCTCAAGCATGGTATAGCCATCTGGTGCCAATTTATTTCTATCCTCGGGATTATTTAGATCAAGGTTATTTTTAAGTTCCCAATCATCTGGCATACCATCTTGATCTGAATCTTTAGGGGCGGATGTGCTCTTAAGTTCAGGCCATCCTCCTACATCTTCCTGACTTTTAATAATTTTACCTTTTCTATTCCTAACATCATCTGCAATACGTTTATCAACTATATCGCGCTTTGGTAAAATAGCCCCACCCGAATTTACCACCTTTTCATAAGCTATTTGGGCATCTTCCTTTTCCACAGGTTCTGCCGGAAATGGTTTACTTTTCTTGTATGCACGGATTTCCTTATTAGTCCAGCCATCCCGAAAATCCACTAAGCTCCAGGGGTTATCAGGAAGCTGATGGTCATAGTAATTTCCGGAAAAGTAAGCGCTGTTATAGGTCGATCCGGTGCGGTAGGCGATTCCATTATGCTCCGAATTTACGCCAGGTATGAGGTAATTATCTAAGTAATTAAGTCGGGTAGCACTTTTGGAATCAGCATTGTATCCAGCATATCCCCCTCCCCAATTATAAAGCACATTGTTCCTGAAGTCGAGCAGTAAACCTTCCGGGTCCTCATTATATGGATTAGAGTCATAATTTCCCGGCCTGGGATTACGGCCATGGTTATGAGCATATAGATTATGCAAAAAACTGTATTTCGCATTTTCGGTTCCACGGATCAAGGAACCGAAACCGTGTCCATCTACATTTAATCCCTCAGTGATAAAGCACCATTGTACGGTTACATTCGTTAATGTTGGGTTTCTGGTAGAACTGGACAGAACTTCATCAAGGCTCCAGCTGGCAGAGCAATGATCTATAATAATATTTTCACCCTCGGATATGCTGATAGCATCTTTACCCTGTTTACTGCCCTCGCCATGTTTCCCATCACCCAGGCGTACTCGCAAATATCGTATGATCACGTCACTGGCAGCAACAAGAAGGGTTTCCCCTTTTAAAGCGATCCCTTCCCCCGGAGCAGTTTGTCCTGCAATAGTTATAAATGGGTTTTCAATGTTTAATCTATCTTTGAGTTCGATTGTACCGGAAATTCCGAATACCACTGTACGAGGTCCTTCTTGTTCCACGGCCCAGCGAAGGCTACCCGGTCCACTGTCTTTTAAATTAGTAACATATAGTACTTTTCCTCCGCGTCCTCCTTTGGAGTAAGCACCATAACCCTCCGCCCCTGGAAATGCGAGTTTTTGGGACCATAAACTAGACATTGATAAAACAGAAATTAATCCCGCTATAAGTATACCTTTCATATTAAAAAATATCATTTAATTATTTAAAATTAAGCTTTAACTTTTATGTTAAAATTCCGAAGCATTTATCTGTTATAAGAATTATTCCACTATTTCCAAAAGAGCTACACAGGGGCTGTTGGAGGGAGTTTCCAGTGTAATCATTCCTTTAAACCCCCAGTCGTTTTTACCTCCATCCCATTCCACTTCTACCATTTCAGGTTCCGACCACTTAAGATCATTAATGTCAAGCCACTGCAGTCTCAATTCATCAGCATAGACCCAAGGGTCTACATCCACTTTATAGCGTCCCTGAGGAAAATAAATTGCATACTGATGCCCGATGTTGGCGATGACGTAAGCCTCCATCATGGAGGGAACAGACACACGGGGCGACAGCAGGTCATTGTGGGGAGCGCATTCAAAAATATCGAGCTTCTGCAACAACATATCCATTGCCTTCAGGTTTACCTGTACACGCTCATTTAGGCCAGATCCCCATCGCTTCTCTGGCACTGAAGGCCTATGAAATCTTACGGATGCACAACCGGCGAAGATGTTGCGCCAGAAACGATCGATAGCTTCTGTTTCTGAACCCGCGGAAAAGTTTGTACTTCCATCCGTTGCCCCATATATTTTTACGTTGTTCATTGGCATAGGATCAAAGGATGCTATCTTCTGACGTAAGAACATAAGATAGTCCCAATGGGCAGCCCCTCTTGCTCCCTTTGAATCCTGATTGACCTGTGAAATATCCACAAAATCGAAAATTTCCGGATTTGACATGACATGCCTCACGGCGTTAGTGGCTGAAAGCTGCATGTTCGTGACATATATTTTCTGTCCCGTTTTACCGGCCTTATCTTTAATGTACCGGGTCCAATAGTTCTCCCAGCCCCCGCTTTCACTACTTTCGTTATTTATGTTGTAAAGGACATTGTCGTATTTAAAAGTGATGGAGAGGAGCTTATCAATATAACCCTGCTGAAAAGCCAGCTGCTGGTCGTCCTTCCTGTCCACGGTTGAGAAGAAATCTTCCCTGCCATTGAGGGAACCGGTCTTTATATTGATATTTTGATCAGAATCCCAGGGATGTTGATCCCCAATATCAAACTTGTCCCACAGGGTCAACTGAACAATAATACCTCTTTTGGAAGTTTCATCAAGAAAAAAATTGAGCCTGTTCCAATACTCATTATTCCACTTGGTGAGGTCATATTTTTCATCTTTTACTTTTTTGAAGGCGTAGACATTTCCTTCATCTCTGTCAGACATTGTGTTTCTAATGTAGTTCGCACCAACAGAGGTCATTAGGTCAAGATGATCTGTCAGCTTCTTACCTGTCCATTGATAAGGGTTATCATCGTCGCTGCCACCCTTCAAAACTACAGGCTCTCCATTGTACTGCCAATACCATGGGTTTTCATTATATATCTGGATTCCCTGATTGCTTGACATATTTTGTCCAAATAATATATTTGAGGGCATTAAATAAAGGATTAATAAAAAAATTTTAGAATTCATATTTTTCTTTTTATAATGTTCATACTTTAAAATTTCTTGGGATTTTTTTAAAAAGGAGTTTTTAGCTATAGGTATACCGTCATGCTTCCCTTCCGAAAATTTATGCCTAAAAAGATAACATAATTTTTAGTGTAATTTTTTCATCATAAATATGTTATTTAATAATGTGAATTACTAGTAGTACGTTAATTTTTTTAAAATAATCATAATTAACTGATCTTAAACATTCGTTCTTTGATTTCTTAATTCGATTAAAATGTAATTTTCAATCTCTTTGGGAGCATAAATATTGCCTTCATCTCTGTCAGACATTGTATTCCTAAAGTAATTACCACCTATTGATTTTAACAAATCGAGATGATCGGTCAGTTGTTCACCAGTCCACTGCCAAAGGTAATCTTCATCACTCCCGCCAATTAACATTTGGCTCTCCTTTATACTACCAATACCTCGGGTTTTCGTGATAGGGTTAGATGGTATTGTCATTGCTCATATTATGATCCTGAGCAGAGATAGGATACGCTCCGAAAAGTAAGATCCTGGATAAACGATCAGAGATATAAGTTTTTTTATTCTTTATTGATCATGATTTATAGTTATTTAGGGAGCATCCAGTCGGCGCATCGGGCAAAATCTTCCTGGTAGTCTTCCCGCCATTTGGAGAAGCTCTCCGAACCGGGTCCGTCAAACCAGTGGTTTGTGGAGGTATCTGGGGGTACTGCCCGCCCCAGCTTTCCTGACCTGGCTCCTCAGGATCATTTATTCCATATATTGCGATGACCAGGTACAGGAAGGAAGGGATATCGCCCTCCTGCATGCCGGGGCTGTCTGGGTGGTATCCGGTCTCCGGATAGATATTACCTAATAGTCCATGGCCGTTCCGAATATGGGTATTGATCCATTCCAGATTGCCCAATTCAGAGTCTGAGCGGCCATTCCCCTATAGGTGTCCTGGGGGGCAAAGGGGGAGGGGTGAGCGTTAATGGGGTGAGGATCGCCCCGCGGAGGAGGCGATTGATGTTGGGTTAGCTGCCATTATGGCTTCACCCCTTCGGGGTCCGCGGCGGTGAAGGGATCGGCAAGACGGGCCTCTATGAAATTCGAGATATCATCGTGTCCTGCGTCTTTGGAGTGAAAACCGAAAACCGAGATGGCCTCGGTCCCCGTGAGGGAACGGTTGTCGTTGGGCCAAGTGCCTACCCGTCCGTAGCTAACTACGACCATGTTGTCTGCTTGCACGTAGGACTCTCCTCCCACGCCTTCGGTTTGGTTGTCCACGCCCATGTAGAAAACTTGAGTGTCCTTTGGATCTGTATCCAAAAAGTAGATAAACGGAGAAAAGCACTCGCTGGCGCTACACAATTGCCCGTTTTCCGTTCCGTCCTTAAAATACCATTTGTCCACATCAGGCCCTTCCATCTCTCCCCCGATCGGTCCCTCATAAAGAAATGCGTACGCATCTTCGGCTTTAATCACTTTAATCGCAACGTGACTCGGGAAGAAATGATACTCGAGTTCATAGGTCTCATTGGCGGATCTCATTCTGAGGTGTTGGCCTTTCAGAACGCCGTCCGGACCAAACGCGACATCCTCACCATTCTCGTCCACCCATCGCGTGGATGTACCACTCGGCAGTTGCGGGTGGTCGAAGTTGCCGTTTCCGAAGTTCGGCCAACCCCGATACTCATGCTTGCCGTTGCCTCGCGGTGAAAGGTTATAGCCCTTGTCCGCATCATTACCTATCCAGTCGTTTCCTGCCTGGTCAAATGCACTACTAAAACCTGTTTTGCCATCTGTCTCGCCATTTTCAAAATAAAAAGTGCCACCTGCAGCGGCGATTTTCCAACTCATGTTGTCAAAATGGCGAACCTCAGTTACCACAACCTGGCTAGGGTATGGGTCAAATGGCATTCCTGATACAGGTGTTTCATTTTCCTGATTTTGCGCAAAAAGAGAAGTAGCGCTAAGAACTATACATGATAATATTAGCGATGTTTGAATAGATAATTTATTGTTTTTCATTTCGATTTAGTGATTTTTGTTGGGTAATGGGTGAGGGGTTTATTATTCTCTGATACCTTATTTAGGGCACATTGATAATCATTCTTCTGTAAGCATATAAACTGGGCTTACCATCATCAAATAGTTCAAGTATAATATGGATATTTTTTCCAGATGCATTATTGGGAATTTTAATACTTGGTTTTGATGAATTACTATTTTCAATGGTAATTTCTCCGTTGTAGGTGCTTGGTTCATCATAGAAAGACCATCTGTAGTTGAGCTGATCCTTATCAGGGTCACTTGAACCCTTGGCATCCAGGGTAACAGTACTTCCTTTTGCAGCAGTCATTTCCAACACTTGTCTTGTTTTATCACCATTCAATATTGCAATCGGATGATGGTTTGCATCGCTGTATTTAGGAGTTATGCTCCAATCCATTCTGGCAGCGAAGTCATTGTTATATCCATCTTCCCATTTTTCGATGGCATCACTTCCTTCATCTGTATTGCCGTACATATAATATGGATCATATTGCGTTTCTGCCTCTGGATTTATTTTAGCCACTTCGGACATGCTCCGTATCCCTTCCTTTTTATTAAAACTAAACCGGCCACCCCAGCCACCCTGATCGATTTGATCGGGATCATTAAGACCATTGGGATAGACATGCATGAATGCAGGTGTATCTCCCTCGGTAGCATATTTTGTATCAGGATAAACAGCCCCTAGCGGACCATGGCTTTGAATGTCATTACGTTGATAATCGCCATTTTTGGGAGGTTGCCAACCATACACGGATGTTGCACGGATATAGAAAACCTCAGGAAAATTTTTTGCAATCCATGCACCTGCATCATCTTGTCCTAAGACATCATAAAGCCTCAGTTTTGACAAAAAAGTTTTTAATTCTGCTGGGCTGCGAGTTTCTCTGACTTTCCATATTGCTTGCGCAATATTATTCATTCCACCCCATCCCATCACCCAAAGAGGTCTAGGATCATCCTTATCTGCTGCTGCTATAATGAGTTCAGACCCAGGACTATCTTTACCAATACCCACATCACTCATGCCATAGCCATCTTGTCCCATAACAGCAATTGATTTAAGGTATTCAGGTGTGGGGAAATCAGCGGCATGAACAGCTAGGTTTGGATAAGCTTCTTCATAAGCATCCAAAATTTCATCCAACATCCCCGTATTGTCTTGGGTTTTCTTCCAGCATCCTGTGGCCACAATCAATCCTTCAATGTCGAATTCATTAGCGCTAACCAACTGACGAACCATGGACTGTATATCGTCAGGATCAGCCCCTAAATCAGTGGTATTGATCACACGTGGTTTGAATGAACCAGCATTCTTCTGGGCACAAGCCCCAAAGGACATAAATATTACCAATACAACAGAAGTGTATAAAAACAAATGACTTTTTTTCTTTATCATGATATCCATTATTTTGATTTTTCTGATTTGGGAGTAATACACCAGTCCGCCCGATCCTTAAACTCTTGCTGATAGTCCTCACGCCATTTGGATATGGACGACTTACCCGGACCATCCACGTAATGGTTTGTTCCCTTAATACGGGTAAATTGTCCTCCCCAACTGGGCTGAGTAGGGTCTTCCGGATTATTTATTCCCCTGTTGGCACTAACCAAATGAAGAAAAGTTGGAGAGTCTCCTTCGCAGACACCAGTAGACCCCATGCCTTCATGTGGATATACATCGCATAGAGGACCATGGTTGTAACGTACATTCTCATTCACCCAGTTAAGATCTGAAACCGGATCATCGCCACCAAACATTCCCTGGTACGTTTTACGTGATTCTATGATGAACAAATCAGGAAACTCATTCATCATCCACTCATGTGTAGCATCCTGACAGTAAATGAGATGAACTCTTAGTTTACTGACAAAGGTTTTCAGTTCCTGTGGACTCCGTGTATTCTTTACATCCCATAATGCCTGGGCAATTTCCCTTGGCCCTCCCCAAACACCAATCCAAAGGGGTCTGGGATCCGGCTTGTCAACTGCGGCAATGATGGCATTGGAGGCTTCTGAATCCAGTCCTTTTCCAATGATATCGGTATAGGGCTGTTTTTCGCAACCAAACTTGATGCTGATCCCGTTATTGTTTCCTTTGCCTTCGTAAGTAACTGCTCGCAATTGATCTGCTGTAGGAAAATCCGGGTCATAAGTTATCAGATTATCATAAACTTTTTCATACTGATCCAGTACTCCGAGGATATTTTTTTTGTGCGCTTCCATGGCAAAAGTACCGGCTGAAGCAATCAATCCTTCTACATCAAATTCATTGGCATACAAAAGAAAACGAACCATCGACTGCATATCGTCAGGATCACTTTTCATAGTATTAGGTACATCATCTCCACTTTTTACCACACCAATTGGTGGAAAGTCAGATGTCATCATCACACGTAGTTTTTCTTTTTTCTGATTTTGGGCCTTTACGTATTGAAAAGGTACTGAACTGGTAATGACAGTGATCAGAATTAATGAAAAAATTGTTCGCATTTTATTATATATTTAAATTGATAATTAATTAATGGTTTATATAGGTGAAATTCACTTATGTTAATTTTTTGGAAAGCTCTATACTCATTAAGACTCAGTTTACCTAGCTGGTTGTTGAAGAGTTTTTTTCCAATACTCATGTTCCATAATAAAAAGCTAAAACTTTCTTTTCGTAATAGATTTTATTGTACCAATATATATTTTATTTCTTTGGTGTCAAATGAGCCATTGCTCTCTTGACTAGTAATTTGTACCCGCACAACATAGGTTACTGCACTTACGCCATCATCAGGTTCTTGTAAACCTGCCCAATATTTACTTTGAAATTATATACAAAGGAACGCAGTTTATTGCTGCAGTTGGGAAAGCTAAAAGTTAAATACCCTTACGTGATGGTTAAATAAGTTAAGGAAGTGTTAAGTTAGAGTGCGAATTTTAAAGTGTTCAAATTAATGAATTAAAAAAGAGCTTTTTTTAAATTTGTTTACCTGTTGGTAGTCATGTTTTATTTTTTGCATTAGCTAAAATCCAAGCAACTATTAAATCCATCTTACCAGATAAACAAGAAAAGGCTAGCCGATCTTCGACTAACCTTTTATCTAATTGTTTTTAAGTAATTTAACTAGTTAAAGTTGTAGCCAGATTTTTTGGGCTATCCAAAAAAACTCTGGATAATAAATTGTCACTTGAACCGGAATCACTGGCACCAATCGAACCGAATTAGCCACTACAGAACTTCGCCGGAAAATTAACTTTCTTTGTACGCCTAAATATGGCTCTTGGCTAAGCATGATTAAAAGAGCCACCTCTCAAGCTATGAAATTGTGCCAATATTAGGGAACTCAATATTCGATAAAACACCTTTAAATGAGATCTTAACCGAATATTAAACAATTCAAAATGACAAAGAACAACCGGACTATTTAGCATTTAAAAATTAATGCATCAGTACTCATATCTTTTTATCTATTTATTGTCGACCTTGGGTTCTATGATTCCGATAAAGGCATCTCCATTACCGTAACCATCTTCAGGACCTCCAATACCGCTACCCGGGGACATGACTAGAACCCTGTCAGGCCCTACCCATGGTACCTCAGTCCAGTCTAACGTGATAGTCTCTTCTTTTGCCCATTCACCACTGGTTAGATTTAGCCATTTAATGGTTACCTCCTCCATATAGACCCACGGGTCTAACGCAACTGTAGATCTTCCATCGGGAAAGTACACGGCATATGCGTTACCAACATTTGCCAGACAATAATCAGCCCTTATAGAATTACCAATCGTCTCGCAGCCTTCATAGGGTTTTGCGTTGAAAAGATCGAATTCTTCTAAAAACATCGAAGCTGCCTTTATGGTACGTTGTGCTTTTTCAGTGAGACCCAGTCCCCACCTTTCATCTGCCGGCCTATGAAATCTTGCAGAAGCCGAACCAGCAAATATATTTCTCCAAAACCGTTCTATCGCCTCCTGTTCTGTACCGCTTGCAGTGTTAGCACCTACACCCACTCCATATACTTTTACATTATTCATCGGCATAGGCCCTTCTTGCTGAGCGTTGATCATATTCCTCCAATGCAGCAGGTTTTCATAATGTTTGTAACCAACGGATCCGGCGGCATTCTGATTATTTTGAGAGACTTCAACAAAGGAATACAGATCCCTGTTCGTCATCACATGGCGGACCGAATTGCCCGGAAGTAACTGCATGCTGGTAACGTGAAGGTTTCTGGCCTGTGAGTTGGCAGCATCATTCAGGTATTTCGCCCAATATGTTTCCCATTCAGCCCCGATGGTGCTCTCGTTGTTGATGTTATAGAGGATGTGATCGTAGTTCAGGGTTATCGACAGTAGCTTATCAATATACCGGTGCTGATACTCCAGCACTGCTTTTTTGTTCTCATAGATGGAGCCACCATAAAAATCCTCTTTGTCTTCAATAGTGCCTACTGTCCAGTTGACGTTGTTCTTAGGATTATACGGGTGATCTGCAGAAAAATCAAACCAATCCCACAGCGTTAACTGCACGATTATATCTCTCTCCTCTGTTTCGTTAAGGAAAAATTCAAGCCTGCTCCAATATTCTTCATTCCACTGGTTCAGGTCATATAACCCATCTTCA
Source organism: Autumnicola psychrophila (assembly GCF_031846645.1). Classification (NCBI taxonomy): domain Bacteria; kingdom Pseudomonadati; phylum Bacteroidota; class Flavobacteriia; order Flavobacteriales; family Flavobacteriaceae; genus Autumnicola; species Autumnicola psychrophila. Next base: position 100,610 of record NZ_JAVRHN010000010.1, on the reverse strand, counting down.
ATCTCTTTGGGAGCATAAATATTGCCTTCATCTCTGTCAGACATTGTATTCCTGAGATAATTACCACCTACTGATTTTAACAAATCGAGATGATCGGTCAGTTGTTCACCAGTCCACTGCCAGATGTTATCTTCGTCACTCCCCCCAATTAACATTATTGGCGCTCCTTTATACTGCCAATACCAGGGGTTTTCGTGATAGGGTTGGATTCCCTGATTATTTGACATGGTTTGCCCTAATAAAATATTTGAGGGCATTAAATAAAGGATCAATAAAAAAATTTTAGAATTCATATTTTTCTTTTTTTAATGTTTAATAAATTAATAGTATTAGTTCCTGTAACTGGAGCAATATTTCTTATATAGATTTTGCCGCTTTATTCCATATGCACGATATGTGTGCTTTTCGCAGAGCAAGGACTACGATGGATTATACTGAGATTGCAATAATTACAACATCGATTTTACTTTTTGGTCCAATAACCATGAAGTATCAGCTCTAGAAATAGCCAAACTTTACTGTAACAGATGGCAAATAGAGACTTTCTTCAAATGGATAAAACAGAACTTGACCATAAAAATTCATTGGGTTAGTCCAAAAACGCAGTCAACATTCGGATTTGTCTTTCATTATGTAACTAGCTTATTATGGAACGTGTAAAATATAAAAAGCAACCTCATAATTTATTAAATCGTACGATTACTGGAGATCTATTCGATAAAACTCTTTTTGAATGAAATCTTAATCGATTAACAAACAAATCAAAATGACAAAGAACAACTGGATTTAGTTAATTATTAAAATTAACGCGTCAGTATTATTTGAAAATTTGAAAACACTTGTCCTAAGCCAATTTATTCGATACACCAGTCTGCCCGTTCCTTGAATTCGGCCTGATAGTCATTTTTCCATTTTGAAATAGCAGACGCACCAGGTCCATCCACCCAGTGGTTCGTACCTTCTTTGCGAACATATTCTCCGCCCCAACTGGGTTGACTTGGGTCTTCAGGATCATTAATACCCCGATTGGCACTGATCAGATGCAAAAAAGTGGGCGTGTCTCCCTCGATAACTCCGGGGCCCGCCATGGCTTCCGGCGGGTAGATGGCACAAAGCGGCCCATGATTGTTGATAATGTTCTCCTGGGCCCATTCTTTACTGTCACTGTGAAACATACCATGGTATGTTTTCCTGGATTCGATTATGAACAGGTCCGGGAATTCGTTCATGAGCCATTCATGCGAAGCATCTTGACATGCGATCAAGTAGACTCTTAGCTTGCTGATAAAAGTTTTCAGTTCCTCTTCGCTTCGCGTATTGCTGACATCCCAGATGGCCTGGGCAATTTCTCTGGGGCCACCCCATACACCGATCCATATTGGCCGTGGGTCGGGCTTGTCGGCAGCGGCGATGATGGCATTTGAAGCTTCACTACTTTTACCCTCTCCAATTATATCTTCAACGGGTTGTTTGTCACATCCCCATTTTATTTTAATACCGTTGTTATTGCCCTTGCCCTCATAGGTAATGGCCCGAAGGGCATCGGCCGTAGGATATTTGGCATCGTGCTTTCGTAAATTTTCGTCAACCTTATCGTATTCATCAAGAGCGGCCAAGATATTTTCTTTTTCCGCAACCATATCAAATGTACCGGCGGATGCAATTAACCCCTCCACATCTAATTCATTGGAGTAAAGCAAGAAACGAACGATCGACTGCACGTCATCAGGATCACTATTGGTCACCGGAAATGGTGGAAAGTCAGATGTAATGATAACGCGATAACGCTCATTGGAGGTAGTTTCAGAGGAAGTCGGTTCCTGGGTAGCTAAGGGTTTGCATGCCACAACGGCAACCAGCGCAAGAAGTATAGTTTTCACATAGATTTGCATTTCGATATATTTTAAGTTAATATTATTTAATGTAAGTTATGTTTTTATTGCTTCGTTATGGGATTGAACGGATTCTCCAGACCTGCTTCTATAAAATCGGATACTTCTTGATGCGGGCCTTTCTCATAAAAACCGAATACGCAAATGGCATCGGTTCCGGAATATGCACGTTTATCTTCGTCCCTGCCAAAGCTGAAAATCACCATATTTTCTCCTTGTCTCCAACCTTCGTCACCTGCGGTTTCGGGTCCAACATTTTTTACGCCCACATAGAAAATTTGACGGTCTTTTGGATCGCTATCTTCCAGATAAAAGAACGGGGAAGGAAATTTGTTCCCGAATTCAGGTTCTAAATATCCCAGACCACCTTCTTTTACCTCTCTGTGAATACCATCCTTTAAGACATAGTAATCTTTTTCTATTGAAGCTTCCTGTTCACCACCAATCGGGCCCTCATAAAGAAATGCATACTTGTCTTCAGCCTTTATTATTTTAATGGCGGCATGGGTAGGAAAGAAATGGTACTCCAGTTCATAAGAGGGATTGGAGGTTCTCATAATTAAATGGTCTCCTTTCAATTTCTCATTGAAAGCTATCTTATTGCCTTTTTTATCGACCCACCAGGATTTTGAATTACTGTTTCTTTGGGGATGGTTGAAATTACCTTCACCAAAATTCGGCCAACCGCGATACTCATGCTTACCTCCTTTATTGGAAGATTTATTATAGCCCCTATCGGCATCATTGCCGATCCAGTCGTTTCCGGCCTGGTCGAAAGCGCTGCTAAATCCTGTTTGACCATCAGTTTCCCCATTTTCAAAATACCATGTCCCTCCAGCGGCTGCAATTTTCCAACACATGTTATCAAAATGGTTGACCCTGGTCACCACCACATCGGTCGGAAAAGGTGTGTACGGGGCTCCCGCAGTTGGCTCTACCATACCACCCACTGCGTTTGTTTTTGAAGATCCAACATTAATGATCATTCGGCGATAAGCGTACAAATTAGGGGAACCGTTATCATAAACTTTGAGAATTATATGTATATTTTTGCCCCCAGAATTTTCCGGAATTTCGATCGTAGCCTTGGCAGATGTACTGTTCTCAATGGGAACCGAACCATCAAACGAACTGGGTTCATCATAAAAAGACCATTTATAGGAAAGCGAATCGCCATCGGGATCAGAAGAGCCCCCGGCATTTAATTCAACTTTGTCACCAACGGATGCGGACATTTGCAAAACACTTCTGGTTTTATCCCCATTGAGCACCGCAACGGGGTGGTGGTTGGCATCATTGTAGTTACTCGTGATACTCCAGTCCATACGTGCTGCAAAGTCGTTGTTGTAGCCCTCATTCCAACGCTTTATCGCATCTGCACCTTCTTCAGTATTCCCATACATATAATACGGGTCATATTTAGTTTCTCCATCCTTTTCGATTTTTGCCACTTCGGACATGCTGCGGATACCTGCTTTTTTGGTAAAACTGAATCTACCGCCCCAGCTGCCTTGGTCAATTTGTTCGGGATCATTAAGCCCGTTCGGATATATGTGCATGAACGCTGGCGTATCTCCTTCAGTAGCCCATTTCGTATCTGGATAAATAGCGCCAAGCGGACCATGGCTTTGAATGTCATTACGTTGATAATCACCATTTTTTGGTGGTTGCCAACCGTACACCCCCGTAGCGCGTATATAAAAAGCATCCGGAAAGTTCTTGGCTATCCAGGCTCCTGCATCATCTTGCCCCAAAATATCTATCAACCTCAATTTACTAATGAATTTTTTTAACTCAGCAGGAGATCGGGTTTCGCGTACTTTCCAAATCGCCTGCGCGATGGTGTTCATGCCTCCCCAGCCCATAACCCACAGTGGTCTTGGATCGTCTTTATCTGCCGAGGCAATAATTAAATCGGAACCGGGACTGTCTTTTCCAGTACCTACATCACTCATACCGTATCCTTTTTGCCCCATTACAGAAATTGATTTAAGGTATTCCGGGGTGGGATATCCCTCGGCATGGACTTTTAAATTGGGGTATACCGCTTCGTAAGCATTCACAAGCGTGTCCAACATTTCAGTATTGCTTTGTGTTTTTCTCCAACACCCGGTGGCGACTACCAACCCTTCCATATCAAACTCGTTAGCACTTACGAACTGGCGTACCATTGATTGTTTGTCATCAGGGTCAGCACCCAGATCTGTAGTGTTTATAATTCTGGGCTTAATATAACTTACCTCTGAGGCTGAGTTTTGCTCCTTTTCTTCTACAATGGACTTACAAGAAACTGTAATAGAAAAGACAATCAAAATAATCAATAAATATTTAATTTTTATTCTTATCATGGTTTAAAATTTTTCGCCTAATGGCTATGGGATTTTCAAAAAAGGTAAATTTAGCATCGATATATTTACAATACTAATCTGATATTCATTCAAACATGTCGAATCCCGATAAATTAAATACATTTAACGAAGAACGAAAAGAATTTAACCCATATGGTTTAACATGTGAGCAATGGACGCCCAACTTGATGAAAAAACCAGATAGACACAATGAAATTGAAATAAATTATTTAATAAGGGGAAACATAACCTATCTTTTTCAAAAATCTAAGGTCATCATTCCTGAAAACAGCTTTTCTCTGTTCTGGGGTCTTATACCACACCAAATTGTGAATTTTACAAAATCTGCCCAGTATTTTGTATGCACTATTCCATTGACACAGTTTTTAGAATGGAAACTACCTTCTTTTTTCGTTGATAGAATACTTAAAGGTCAGGTTGTCATAGAAGATTCAGGAGAGCATTCGACGTATGATAAATTTCTTTTTGAAAATTGGGTAAAAGATCTTGCTGAAGATTACACACCGGAAGCTACTTTATACGAAATGCGAGCGAGATTACTACGATTGACCTCTAGGCTTTACCCACTAAAAAATGATGAGCGCTTACAGATTAAAATAGATGAAATAAGCAAGGTTGAACAAATCGCATTATATATCGCTCAAAATTTTATGAAACCCATTAAAATCACTGATATTGGAAGAGAAATAGGGCTACACCCTGATTATGCTAATGTGATTTTTAAAAAAGCTTTTCATACAACAATTTATGATTATATAATTCAGGAAAGAATAATGCACTCTCAACGGAAATTAATTACCACAAATAATAAAATTACCGATATAGCTTTTGATTGTGGATTCAATTCGATTAATCGTTTTAATACAGCTTTTCAAAAATTGAATAATTGCACTCCCAGGGAGTACAGAAAAAAGTAATTCTGAAAAAGAAGAAACAGGTTTATTGCAAAATAGGTCTGGAGGTTGCTTTAAGATATAGCTTAATGCCTGTTTTAAACCAGGATGCTTCCATTTTATATTTTTGGAGAGAAACATGATATTTGGTTTTATGTTCCCTCATTTTCAGTACCAATAGAAATCTAAAAGGAACTATTATACTTCAATATTGTTTTTTGAATAACCATTGCTTATCATAGTTCTAAGCTCCTATAAAGGTTTTATCGCAAGGTGTTTTTTAAAAATCATTCTCCACTTTAAGCTCGCGAATTACTTTAAGAAGCTGGTCTTTCTTTTCCTCTTTCTCTTATTCTTGTGATTTTTAGGCCTTTGAAAAATCCATATCGGCCTCCTTTAGTAAATCTCGCTTCCATGTATTGATCTGCTGAGGGGGCCTTACCATTTACTCCCTGGACTAGATTATCTGTTGTGAGGATTTTCATCTATGTTGTGAGCAATTCCGGAGCGGAGGGCAGGGTAGTCGCTAAATTCCGGTTTTTTTGCTAATATTATTTTCGAGGGAAGAAAAAAAGCTGCCGGTCAGCATCCTTACTTAGCCGTAAGTGGAGATTTTTTGGTTAATTTGGAAGTTCCGGTTTGTGAATAAGCGGATTTTTAGCCGTTGGCGATAAATTAAGTAAGGTTGATAATTGCCATTTTGGAGGCACCTTTGCAACAAAAAAATAACAATAACTGGATTGATCCGAACTCACGATGAACTCACATTAATTTTAACATCGTTTGTTGAAATTTGAACCAAAAAAAAAGGGTAACTACATGTAAACCATATAATTACCCTTAAAATGTTTTAAAATACAACTTATTAAAGTCGGGGTGGCAGAACTAATCTATCAACCTACAATATTTTGATTATCAAACAATTAACTTACTTCTATAAAACGAGGTAACCGAAAAGGTAACCTTCGCTTCAATTCTTTTCCGTAAACCAAAGATAACCGAAATTTTCGATATAAATTATAACAAATGACCTCAGATTAAATAAAATATGCAGGAATAATTTTTACAGCAGATAAAAAGTCCCAAGACGACAACAAGCTTGAATTAGGTTTTATTTCTCCATCAAAATTATTTAATAGTAAGGTTGTCATTTGTGCTTTATGATATACTATTTTACTAAGTCAGATTACTTTACCTGAGGTTCAGTTTCCTATAAATATTTCCTTTATGACTAAATTAATCCTCGTGATGATGTTTCTCTTTCCCTTTTCCTTTTTTATTACCTAAGCCAAGAAAAATCTTTTCCCCGAAAAAGGTAAATACTATAAGGGCTCCGGAAACAATAATAACCGTCAAGTTTGTTTGTGCCCTCACCCAAATAAATCCTAATAACACAACGACGTCCAGCACAATAGCCGTAATTACAATCACCGGGTTTGCCTTTACTTTTTCTTTCATATGTCGTAGCACTCCCACGTGGATGATAATATCCATGATAAGATAGAAAATAGCTCCCATAGCAGCAATTCCCGAAAGATCAAAAAGAATGGTAAGGGTGATGGAAAGCACTGTAATATATACCAGCATGTGTTGCTGAATGTTTCCTGGCATTCCAAAATGTGAGTGCGGGATCAATTTCATGTTCGTAAGCATTGCAGTCATTCGGGAGACAGCAAAAATACTGAAAATAACTCCTGTAATTGTTGCGATTATGGCGATCCCCACCGTAAAATAAAGTCCATAGTTCCCGAATAGTGGACGAGCAGCTTCTGCCAGAGAATAATCTTTTGCTTGTATAATCTGCTCAATGCTGAGGTTCGCGCCCACTGCCAGGGCCGTGAGAAAATATATGGTTGCGCAAATGAGCAGGGAAAGTATAATTGCACGGCCTATGTTTTTATGAGGGTTCTTTACTTCACCCCCACTATTGGTTATCGTGGTAAAGCCTTTATAAGCTAAAATGGAAAGAGCAAGTGAGGCAATGTATTCGCTTATCTTATTCTGCGGACCTTGCGAAGGTAAGGCGGAACCGATATTAAAATCGGCTGCCCACAGCGCCCCTACAGCAAAAACAAGAATTCCTCCAATCTTTAGGGCTGCGGTAGTCATCGCTGTCTTTCCTATTATCTCGTTCCCCAGAATGTTTATAATAAACGCAGCTACCAAAAGTCCCACTCCCAGCGCCGGAACCAGAAAGCTGTCCTGGCTCCCATTGAAGAGCTGCATAGTATAAGTTCCAAAGGTGCGGGCTACGAGGCTTTCGTTCAGCACCATGGAAAAAGCCATTAGAAGAGCTGCAAATGCTGTAATTGTGCCTTTCCCGTAGGCCTTTTTCAGGAACATAGCTATCCCCCCTGCGGAAGGATAAGCATCGGCCATTTTAATATATGAATAAGCACTAAATCCTGAAATTACCCCTCCCACTATAAAAGATAGTGCGAAATATTGTCCAGAGAGTTCAGCGATTTGCCCCAGAAGAGCAAAAATACCTGCTCCAATCATTACTCCAGTTCCCATTGCCACTGCATTGGCAAGGGTTAAACTCCCTTTCTTATAATCACTCATAAAACAATTATTAAATAGAAAACATCACTTCTATAAATCTTTTGATTTTGACCTACAGGTATTTTTAAGCACTTTTACCTATTCTTATATCCATGAACCATCTTTTTTATTGTCAATTTATTAGCAATAATTAGACGACCCGCAAGTATTATTTTGTTGGATAGGAGGACAGGGTACGCTGCCATAAGAACAGAATACACAGCAGTCTCCTGCATTTGGCTTCAGTACTTCTTTGCACTCTTCGCATTCATAAAAAAACTGGCAGGCATCTGTTGGCATTTCTTCTTGTTTAGAGTGGCCGCAATTGGGGCAAGTGATTGTTGATTTGGTGATAAAAAAATTCATTTTTTTATTATTTTTAGTTAATCATACCATATAAACCACATCTGAACTTGATGAAGGATAGGTTAAGATCATGGTTTTTAAATCTTTGGAAGTGAATCCGACTTTTATAGCCAGGGCAAAAAGATTTATTACTTCCTCGGCATGTGGGCCAATGAGATGTGCTCCCAAAATTTTTCCGCTTTCTTTCTCGACGAGTGTCTTATAGGCATAGGTTTTCTCGTTGATCCTTTGGGCGGTAAACCAGTCGGGAACACGGTTCTTGTTCACCTTAAAATTAAGACCTTTTTTAGTGGCTTCTTCTTCAGTAAGTCCTACCGAAGCCATTGTGGGCAGCGTAAAAACCACGGTGGGAATGGCGGTGTAATCTGGTTTTTTAGTGTTGCCTTTTAATATATTGGATGCTACAATATGCCCTTCCATAACGGCAACCGGTGTAAGGGGAATACCATCTGTATCTGCTGCATCCCCGGCAGCATAGACATTTGGATTGGTGGTGCTTTGCAAATATTCATTCACTTCAACTCCTTTTTTACCAAAGGCGATATTTGCTTTCTGCAGGTCCAAATCAAAAATGGCAGGAGGCCTTCCAGCAGAATTAATCACCTGCGCAGCCTCCCATTTCTTTTCCCCACTTTCACCTTTTCCGGTTACGCGAAAAGCCCCATTCGCCTCTTCAATCGCCGTAACGTTGGTGTTCAAAATTAATTGTATGTCTAACTTCCTGGTAGCTTCAGTTAATTGATCTACTATAAAAGGATCAAAATTCTCCAGTGGCCTTTTCCCCCTGTGAATTATGATCACTTTACTGCCAAAACGGGCAGCCATATGTGCAAACTCAAAAGCGATGTACCCACCGCCAATAAACAGCAAAGAGGATGGCAGGGATTTGAAATTGAGAAAATCTGTACTGCTAATAGCATACTCCTCACCCGGAATATCCAGCTTTCTCGGCTTTGCACCCGTAGCTATTAGGATCTTTCCGGCTTCTATAATTTCATTTCCTACCTTCAATTGAGTTTCAGAAATAAATTTTGCTGATTCATGAAAGGTATCAATTTCGTTTTTTTGGTAACCTTTTTCAATTTTAGGTGGCATAGCATCCACAAAATCCTGTTTGAATTTCATTGCTTCTTGCCAGTAAATAGCTGGCACTTCAGAAATTTGCTTCTCGTAAAAATTATCAGCCAAATGTTTTGCTTCAGTAGGGCCGAGCATGATCTTTTTTGGATCACATCCACGAAGGGCACAAGTACCACCATAGGGCAATTCATCTGTTATTCCTACCCTAAGGCCTTTAGAAGCACATTTATTGGCAACATTCATTCCTGCCATTCCTGAACCTATTACAAATACATCATACTTTTTCATCTCACTTTTTTTAGGTTACTTATCTACTACTTTATAACCGGTCCTGCTTATGGCTGTAATAATTGCAGCCTTATCTACTTTTGTTTTGTCATATTCGACTACCGTATTGGCATTTTCATAACTCGCCTTGACTGATAAAATACCCTCTAGTTTATTGACTTCACTTTCCACCGGTGCTTCACATCCTGCGCAGGTCATTCCTTCTACAACAAATACCTCTTTAACAATATTTGATTGTGAGACATAGACCACTTCCTTGTTAGGCTGGCTGTAAAACACCTCGGAGTAAGTTGGAAAAGCCATCATGAGCCCTGCAAATAATGTTACAACCAGTAAAAACTTCTTTGACTGCAAAAAGGATTGTTTTTCATCTTCTGCACATCCGCAATCACTTTCAGCTTCTTTTCTATATCTCAACTTTTGATACCAGGCCAAGCCCAGAACTAACACCGTGAGAGCAATTAAAAACGGCCGGAAAGGTTCCATCCACGAAAAGGTAGTCACCATGCCACTCGTGCCCGCGACTAAAGCAAGAACCGGGGCAATACAACATAAAGAAGCCGCTATAGCTGCTGCTACTCCGCCTAAAGCAGCTCTATTAGATTTATTTTGGGATGTATCCATTTTAAGCGGATTTTTTTAATGATTTAATTGAAGTGAAGATGTTATCCAGAACCTGGATTTCAGATTTTACCAGCGAATAATACAAAGTTTGTCCCTCCCTTCTGGAGGCAATGAAGCCGGCATCTTTCATTTTCCGGAGATGTTGTGAAATCGCCGGCATACTCATTTCTAAAATGTCTGCTATATCACAGGGACATAATTCATTCTCCATATTTAAAAGGAAGAGAATCTTTAAACGCACATCATTACCGGCAATAGATAGGAGTTTTGTTATTTGCTGGAAACCGTGGTCCAAATTTTCAATTGTTGCTTGACAATTTAAAAGCTGTGTATGGTTAGCTTCAGCGCGTGTACAGGTTATTTCAAGTTTCATAAATTATTTTTAATGCTGCTAAGGTATATGTTATTTATTATTTAAGCAACTTATTAAATATAAATGAAAAGATACTGATTTTTTTTCCGGGACAACTGTTGCGAAAAATCTATTCTATAGACAGGTCTCATATCTGACTCCTTCCACTCAAATGGCTGGTAAATATCAGTCTCATTTTTTCTTTTAGTCCCGCTGGATTATATCTAAATTTTATTTCCATGTCCTGTTTCTTAATTCATTATAATTTTTTTAACTTTACCAAAGCCGTAATTGCTCTTCTTTTTATAAGCCCGCCTATATAAGTTTTTATGAATCATCATAAAAAAGTTGCGAAATAGCTTTTTTTCTGGAAGTTCTACTTTTGCACTTCTGTTGTATTTAAATTTTTTATCTTTGCAAGGTGAAAATTCTAACAACCACTTTTTTATCTATCATTTTCTTGTTCCAATCTTCGGGACCAGTGATGGATTGGTGTTGTGAGTTATTGAAAATACCGAATCTTGTTGAACACTATGATGAACAAACAGAAGATAGCGGTATTGGTTTTATTGAATTTCTAGATTACCACTACGGAGATCAGAAAAATTCTGAGAATCATAAGGATGATGAACACCACGGTGAACTTCCGCTACAAGGTCATCACGTGTGTTCTCATGGACTTTCTTTTGTTAATTCCTATACTTTTGAGCTAATTGTTATTGAACCTTTAGAACATCAAAGTACAAGTATATACTACAGGTCCTCCTTCTCTACTGCCAGCTTGGGTAGAATTTTTCAACCACCCCGGGTTTAATTTAACTTTTGTGATAGGATATTTATATCCTAATGTCATTGATCACTTCAATGGCTTACCCTCTTTTTTATAACTGAATTAAACTTTATTTTTAATGATTAATAAAATAATAGCATTTTCTATAAACAATAAGTTTATAGTAGGCCTGCTAACATTGGCACTTATAGGAGCCGGAATCTGGTCTATGATGACCGTAAACCTGGGTTCGGTTCCTGATATTACAAATAACCAGGTACAGGTAATTACCCAATCCCCAAGTTTAGGTACTGAAGATATTGAACAGTTTGTTACTTATCCTGTTGAATTGGCAATGGGTAATCTTCCCGGGGTGACTGAATTACGATCTGTTTCCCGTTTCGGACTTTCGGTTGTAACCATAGTTTTTGAAGATGATATGGGTACCTATTTGCCCAGGCAGCTGGTTCAGGAAAAATTGACAGAGCTGCAGGAAACCATTCCCGAAAACTTTGGTAGCCCAACTATGGGGCCTATTTCCACCGGGCTGGGACAGATTTATGAATATACCATCCAGCCACAACCAGATTATGAAGAGGAGTATACTCCTACGGAGCTCCGAAGTATTCAGGACTGGATTATTAAGAGACAGCTGACACTCCTTGAAGGTGTTGTAGAAGTGAATTCCTTTGGAGGATACATCAAACAGTACGAAGTAGCTATTAGTCCTGAGAAATTAAATGCGCTGGATGTAAGCATCTCCCAGGTTTACGAGGCCCTGGCCCGGAACAATGTAAATACCGGGGGAGCCTACATTGAAAGGAACAGAATGTCCAACTTCATTCGGGGAGAAGGCCTGATCCAGTCTTTAGATGACATCAGGAAAATAGTGGTTACCAATGAAAACGGGATTCCTGTTACAGTTGGAAATATTGCCGAAAAAGTGAGTTTCGGAAGTCAGGTGCGTTATGGTGCTTTTACTCAGGATGGAGAGGAAGCTGTGGGCGGTATTATTATGATGCTGAAGGGCTCAAACCCCAATGCGGTAATACAGAGGGTCCAGGAAAGGATGGCGGAGGTAGAAGAATCCTTGCCGGAAGGACTTGAAATAAGGCCCATCATTGACCAAAGCGCCCTTATTGGAAGAACAACCGATACCGTGACTAAAAACCTGTTGGAAGGTGCTTTAATCGTAATCTTTGCATTGGTATTCCTATTGGGGAGTTTGCGTGGGGGCCTCATTACAGCCACTACCATTCCGCTGTCCTTGCTCTTTGCCTTCATCCTGATGAAGCAGTTTGGGGTTTGGGCAAATTTAATGAGCCTGGGGGCCATTGACTTCGGGATAATTATTGATGGGGCGGTTATTATTATAGAAGGTGCCGTTTATGAAATCCATAAAAGGATCAAAGCCGGAAAAGTCAAATTTAATCAGGCGGTCATGGATGAGGTCGCTTACGATTCCGGAAGCACTATGATGGGGTCGGCATTTTTCGGCCAGGTTATCATCCTTATTGTGTTTACACCCATCTTGTTCCTAACAGGAGTGGAAGGCAAAATGTTCAAGCCAATGGCCTATACTTTTGGTTTTGCAATGATAGGTGCCATTATCTTGTGCCTTACCTACGTTCCTATGATGACGGCATTGTTTATGAAGCCGATTGAAAACAAGAAAAACTGGTATGGCAAGTTAGAACGCTGGCTGGAAAGAGTCAGTGATAAAATCATTGGTGGCATTCACCGTGCTTACCTTCCGCTCTTAAAAGCTTCCCTCCGCCTCAAAGCTGCGGTGATCATAGGATCTATTGTTTTATTGGGGGCTGCAGGCTATGTTTTTTCCGCGATGGGGGGAGAATTTATTCCGCAGCTGGATGAAGGGGACATTGCCATGCAAGCTTTAATCCGTCCAGGTAGTTCATTAAATGAATCTATTGAAGTCTCTAAAAAAATTGAGACCTTACTTTTGGACAACTTCCCGGAAATAGAGACAGCAACAGCCCGAATTGGGGTGGCCGATATTCCTACTGATCCCATGCCGATGGATATAGCAGATATGTACATCATACTCGAAAAAGACAGGGACAAATGGGTTTCTGCTGACACAAAAGAGGAACTCATTGAACAAATCCAGGACCTACTCAATAAAAACCTCACAGGTGTCAACCTTGTTTTTACCCAACCTATAGAGCTAAGGTTTAATGAGCTATTGGAAGGGGTAAGAGAAGATATTGCGGTAAAACTCTATGGCGAGGATTTGGAAGTTCTATCCACTAAGGTTCAGGAAATGGCAGAGATTATTCAAACTGTACCCGGAACAGGAGATGTAAATGCAGAGAGAACTTCTGGTCTCCCACAAATGACGGTACGCTACAATCGTGACAAGTTAGCACAGTACGGGCTGGAAATCGAAAAAATAAATGAATATATAAATACCGCTTTTGCAGGTGGAGTGGCAGGAGTGGTTTTTGAAGGAGAAAGACGTTTCGACCTGGTAGTGCGCTTTGATGAAGAGCACCGACAGAGTATTGAAGATATACGGACTTTATACATTGATCTGCCTAATGGTACCCAAGTCCCGATTAATGAAGTAGCTGATATCAGCTTTGTTCCCGGGCCAATGCAAATTTCCAGAGACGACACCTATCGCAGAACATACGTTGGGGTAAATGTGAGGGGCCGTGACGTAGAGTCGGTTGTGAATGATATTCAGGCAAAACTGGGTGCCGAACTGGATTTACCTCCAGGTTACTACATTTCTTATGGCGGTGAGTTTGAGAACCTTCAAAATGCCAAAGACCGCCTGATTATTGTGGTGCCTATCGCTCTCTTGCTGATATTCGTGCTGCTGTATTTTGCCCTGGGCTCATTCTCGCAGTCTATCATGATTTATATGGCCATTCCATTAGCGGCCATTGGGGGTGTTTTCGCCCTGTGGCTCCGGGACATGCCCTTTAGTATCTCTGCAGGTGTAGGCTTTATCGTGCTCTTTGGAGTGGCAGTACTTAACGGTCTGGTCCTGGTGAATCGCTTTAATTCATTAAAAGAAGAAGGCGTAACCAGTATCAAAGACCGGATTTTTATGGGTACGAAAGAACGAATCAGGCCGATCATGCTTACAGCGGTAACAGATATTTTAGGATTTATGCCAATGGCATTTTCTTCTTCGGCCGGTGCAGAGGTGCAGCGCCCTTTAGCAACCGTGGTTATTGGAGGTATGCTTACAGCTACCCTTCTCACCCTTGTGGTGTTGCCAGTCCTTTATACTTTAATAGAAAATATGAAAAACAGAAGAAATAGTAATAACAATAATGGCTTTGCACCAGCCCCTGCAATAGTGGTGGCATTGCTTTCTGTCGGAAGCCTCTTAGGATTTAGCACCCCTGCAGAGGCACAGGAAAACAGTTCTTCACAGAAAAATTCTCCGGCTCAGGCTGAAATAATTGTCCAACAGGATTCTTTGCCAGTCCTCTCGTTAGAAGAGGCCAAGGAACGGGCAATAGAGGCTTTTCCGAGAATAAGAGCTGCTGCCCTGGAGATAGAAAGTCAGCAGGCTTTAAAGAAAACGGCCTGGGACCTTGGTAATACCCAGATATTCACCGGCGCAGAAGAAATTAGCGGTGGTTCGAGTAATGCTGATCTTGGTGTCTATACACAAATTGGGGTTCAGCAACAGAATATCGACATCTTTGGTATTGCGCCACGCCTGAAGTTGCAGAAGGAAAGGGTGGCCCTGGCAGAAGAAGCCCTTGATCTTTCCATTCTTGAAGTAGAACTGGAGGTAAGTCAGGCCTGGGCGTCGGTATATGCTGCTAAAAATGAGTATGAGACCTTATACAGTCTGGATTCAGCCTTTACCGATATTGAGAGAGCTGCACAGATCAGGTTGGAAACAGAGACAATCTCGAGACTTGAATACCTGGCTACGGTAAACCAGGGCAATGAAGTTGAAATACAAAAAGAGCAGGCCTATAGGGATTATCTTGGAGCCTTGCAGCGATTCAACCTGTGGTTTGCCAGTGACACACTTTACACGGTACCTAATGTTCCTGCCGATCAGTTTGATGAGCCCATTAGCGGATTACTGCAACCCCTTGGGAACCATCCCCTGCTCAATGTGTATGAACAAAGGATAGAGGTGGCTGATGCAACCCTAAGGGAGAGGCGATCGCAGTTTCTTCCGAAATTTCAGGCGCAGTACGGCAGGCAGAAAATTGACGGCCAAACCGGCTTTTATCAATATCAGGTAGGGATCAGCATTCCTTTGTTCTTTGGACCTGAATTGGGCAGAACACAATCAGCAAAAATAAACCGCGAAATAGCTGAAGCTAATTTACAGCAGACGCAGTTTGAGCTAAAGACAGCTTATGCTGAGGCACGCGAAGAATACCTGAAGTGGCTTAATTCCTGGACATACTATCAGGAAGAAGCGCTACCCTTGGCCAGAGAACAGCGGGCAGGGGCCATCATCGCTTATCGGGAAGGAGCAATTGACTATGTGACTTTCCTGCAAAACATACGCGATGCCGTACGCATAGAAGTGAATGCCTGGCAGGCATTGGGCAGCTATCTTGATAGCCGCTCCCAACTCGAATATTATATAAATACTTCAGAATAAGATAATTAATTAATAGACAAAGATATAAAAATGAAAAAGCACATTATAAAACTGTTCACATTGCTCATTACGGTAAGCTTTCTTTCAGCCTGCAATGGCGGAGAAGGCAAAGGTACGGAAGAAGCGTCCCCTGAAGCTCAGGAAGAACATTCTGCAGAAGAAGAAGGAGGTCATGAAGAAGGAGAAGAAGGAGGAGGAATGGGTGAAGTGCATCTTTCCAGTCTCAAGTTCAACAGTTTGGAAATAAAAGTGGACACCCTGCCCACAAGGCCCATTTCCGATATAGTAGAAGCTACCGGACAACTGGAAGTCCCACCACAATATGAAGCTACAGTAACTGCTTTTATAGGAGCCAATATAACTTCTATTGAGGTCATTGAGGGGGATCAAGTAAGCAAAGGTAAGGTACTGGCATATCTATCCCATCCTAACCTCACCAGGTTACAAACCGATTATATGACAGCTTACAGCCGTTTGCAGAACCTGGAGCAAGAATTTAATCGTCAACAAAGGCTTTATGAACAAGAAGTAGGTTCAGGCAAACTTTTTCAACAGGCACAGGCCGATTATCGTGTTGTGCAGGCAGAGGTTCAAGGGTTTGAATCACAGCTCAGGCAGTTAAACCTTAATGTTGCTGGCATACGAGAAGGAAATATTGTCGAGAATGTTCCTGTAGTCAGTCCAATAAAAGGGAGCATTGAAGATGTAAGTGTGCAGGTAGGACAATATGTTGATCCCCAAACCGAGCTATTCGAAGTGATCAACGCCGAACATGTGCATGCAGATTTAATGGTCTTTGCCAAAGATGTATATAAAGTCAAGGAGGGACAAAAGGTCCTGTTACAAATGGAATCAGTGCCCGGCCAGACTTATACTGCTGAAATTTATTCTATCGGCAAGAAATTTGAACAGAATCCCAGGGCTGTCCACGTGCATGCAGAGATACAGGAAGATTCAGAAAACCTGGTACCGGGCATGTACATCAACGGCAGGATCGTTACGGGCACAGGAACAGAAGTAACAGCCTTACCGAAAGAAGCAATTATTGAGGAAGAAGACAAATCCTACATCTTTATTGCTGAAGAGCACGAGGAGGACGGGGAAACCGAGTGGTCTTTTAAGCCGGTGGAAGTGGTGACAGGAGAAGAAAATGAAGGATGGGTGGAAATTAAATTATTGCAACCTTTACCTGAAGGTGCAAAGGTGGCGTGGAACAATGCTTATTATTTGATAGCAGAAATGAAGAAGAGCCAGACTTCTCACGGTCATTAAATTAAAAACTTAAATGGATGGGCTCTCTGTATAATGTTTGTCTTAATTAGTTAACCCAGAGGGTTCATCCTTAATACAAACTATAGCGATGAAAGAAATAAAAGCATTTATAAAACCAAAAAGAGTACAAAAAGTAGTTGAAGCCCTTAGTGATAGTGGCTTTAATAGCATGACCCTTTCGCAAGGGGAAGGGACCGGTGCATTCAAAGCCAAAGGTGCCAGCCCCTCCCTTGATTTTCGCATTACAGATAGTCCCGTAGTGAAACTGGAACTGGTGTGCCAAAATGAAGAAGCACGAAAAGCAATAGACATCATAGTCGAAAATGGAAAGACAACGGATCCTGGCGACGGAATTATTTATGTTTCAGATATTGAAGATGCGTTTCAAATAAAGACGGGAAAATCCATAAAGAAATTTGATTGACGGGGAGCAACAACAATAAAATAAGTCCTGTAAAGGAAGTTCTAACTGTTTGTCTTACTAATGGGATTTCCTTTTCAGGCATAATTTACGGCGTTAATGTGAAAAACAAATTTAAAATAAAGGAACTCGAAGAATTACTGACTGCAAAAAAAGTAAGGACAACGGCCATGCGCTTGTTGGTCCTCAAAACCCTTCAAAAGCAAAAAGCCGCGATAGGTTTGCAGGATTTGGAATCGGTCTTCGAAAAGGCCGACAGGATTACCTTGTACCGCACGCTAAAAACTTTTGAGGAAAAAGGTTTGATACACAGTATAGTGGACGGGAACGGAACAACCAAATATGCATTGTGCAAAGAAGGTTGTGAGTGCGCCCCCAAAGATATGCACGTGCATTTTTATTGCCAAAACTGCCGGGAAACCTTTTGCCTGCCCAAATCAAAAGTCCCCGAAGTGCCCTTGCCGGAACACTTTGTGCCGGTGGAGACAACGTTATTGGTAAAAGGGGTTTGCGGCAAATGTTCAGGCTGAAAAATGCAATTTCATTGCAGGTTTTTAAATATATCTTTGGAATAAGCTGTTTTTGAAGATTTAAAAGAAAAATATTATGAGCGATTGTTGCGGTAGCGGTGCATGTTCAAATGGGGGGATATCCTCCAATACAACTAAAAGTGGTTTTTTACAAACCTATGGGGAGTACGGTTTGGCAATTACCGGTTTTCTCCTTTTGGCCGTGGGTATTGTCTTAAAAGAAGTTGTGGCTTCTAACTGGTTTACGGCACCTTTCCAATTTGTCCTTTTTGGACTGGCGTATCTTCCCGTGGGCGGGCCCGTATTGTGGAAAGCCATCAGGCAAATAAGGAAAGGAAATATCTTTAGCGAATTTTTCCTGATGGGCATTGCCACCATAGGCGCTTTTTTGCTGGGCGAGTATGCCGAGGGGGTGGCGGTAATGCTTTTTTATGCCGTGGGCGAATTGTTCCAGGGGGCCGCGGTAAACAAGGCAAAAAAATCCATTGAAAGTTTGTTGAAAATCCAGGCCGAGGAGGTGGCTGTAGTGGAAGCAGACGGAACCATAAAAATCGTGCACCCGTCCACGGTAGCGGTTGGCAGTATTATCCAGGTAAAACCGGGAGAGAAGGTAGCCATTGATGGAATCTTGATTTCTGAAAAGGCCACTTTCAACACTGCGGCACTTACTGGTGAACCCGCACCAGACCGTAAATACAAGGGGGAACAGGTTTTGGCCGGAATGGTGAATTTGGAAGACCTGGGCACCATAAAAGTTACCAGCCGTTTTGAGGACAGCAAGCTCTCAAAAATTTTGGAAATGGTACGGGAAGCGGCTTCCCGAAAGGCAAAAACCCAACGTTTTATCACCCGTTTTGCCAAAGTTTATACCCCCATTGTGGTTTTGCTAGCCACGGCCATTACTTTGCTTCCGTACTTTTTTGTGGAAACCTATATTTTTGGGGAATGGCTTTACCGGGCCCTGGTATTTTTGGTGATATCCTGCCCCTGTGCCCTGATGATTTCCATTCCTTTGGGATATTTTGGCGGTATTGGCGCGGCTTCCCGCAATGGCATTCTCTTTAAAGGTTCCAATTACCTGGACCAGATGCGGAAGGTGGACACCGTGGTGATGGACAAGACCGGCACCCTTACCAAAGGGATATTTGAAGTGCAGCACATCAGGACCTTTGAATTTGACCGGGAGTTGATTTTGAACCTGGTGGCAGGTCTCGAGAGCAGCTCCAACCATCCGGTAGCCAGGGCAGTGACCTCCTATTGGGTCTCTTTGGGCTATAAAACGGCCCAGGTGGAGCATGCAGAAGAGATTTCAGGCATGGGGATGAAAGGACAGGTAGAAGGGTTTAACATATTGGCTGGAAACACTAAGCTGTTAAAGAAATTCAATATTCCCTATGATCCGGAAATAGACGATTTTGTGGAAACAACGATAGTAATGGCCATCAACGAAAAGTATTGTGGTTTTATTACCATTGCCGATGAGATCAAAGAAGATGCGAAATTGGCCGTAGATGAATTGCGCCAGCTAGGGGTGAAAAACATCGTCATGCTCTCCGGCGATAAAGAGAGGGTAGTGCAGAAACTGGCCCGGGAGCTTGGGCTGGATTTGGCCATTGGAGGTTTGCTGCCCGAAGGAAAGATCAAAGAAGTCGAAAGGTTAAAAAAAGGATCGGCTATGTTGGCTTTTATTGGTGACGGGATCAATGACGCGCCTGTTATCACACTTGCCGACATTGGCATGGCCATGGGTGGTTTGGGCTCTGATGCCGCTATCGAAACCGCAGATGTGGTGGTACAAAACGACCAGCCTTCAAAAATCGCTACCGCTATAAAAATAAGCAAAGCAACAAACCGGATTGTTTGGCAAAACATAGGCCTGGCCTTTGGGGTAAAATTTTTGGTGTTGGCCCTGGGGGCTTTTGGAATGGCAAGCATGTGGGAAGCGGTATTTGCCGATGTGGGCGTTACCCTGCTGGCCATATTAAATGCCATGCGAATTCAGAAAATTGATTTCCGTACAAAGGAAACTTCTGAAACAAAAATTTTAGATAAAACTGTAGCGCCTTTCCCTAAAAGGGAAACAAAAACGGAAAAGGAGTTTGCCTAAATTGAAAGCCAAAAGTGTAGGGGGTTAGAAGGTGCGGGTTGTAAAGAACAAATACCGAAGAATAAATTGATAATGCACAATCGTTCAGCAATTGCTTAAGGGGAACAAAAAAAGTACTAAAGGTGAGGTACAAAAATATTGAACGTCCAATACCATTGAATATGATTTAATAAAATAATTGTCTGATGAACAACAAGGGGTTTTTCTTTACTGTTATTGTGGGCTTTGTGATGGGGGTATTTATTGTTCAGCCCCTTGGGATTTCCCTTTTTTTGTATGACAATCAGGGCGACCAGGGCAGTTGGTGGAATATCCTGGAAATTGTTTTTGTACAAATTGCCGGTTTCGGGGATTTTGACCAGATTTTGAAGAACCTCCTTTTTGGTTGTTTGGGCATCAGCCTGGCATTGATGTTTTACACCAGGAAAAAAATCTTTCAGCTTGACAAATTGAAGAATGAAACAGATATTATAGAAGCACTTATAGCTAAGGGCGAAACCAGTGAAGTAGAGTTTAAATCTACACTTCGCTGCGATTTACGGCAGTCAAAAATAAATAAAGCCCTGGAAGTCGTAGTGGCAAAAACCATAGCCGGCTTTATAAATTGTAAAGGTGGCAACCTGTTGATTGGCATTGATGATGAAGGCCATATTTTAGGACTTCAGGAAGATTACCAAACCTTGAAGAAGCCTGGCAGGGACGGATTTGAGCAGTATATTATGCAATTGGTCTCCGTTACATTGGTCACCCGCTTTTGTCCTTTGATAAAAGTAACTTTTCACGAATTTAAAGGAAGGGACATTTGCCATTTAAACATACAATCCTCAAAAACACCGGTATTCCTCAATTACGAAGATCGGTCCCATTTTTTTATCCGTACCGGAAATGGCACACGCGAACTGGATATTCCTGAGGCATTGGCCTATATAGGAAAAGGAAAGGCATTGTACAATTAGAGAGCGAAAATTAAAAACCGATAGAAAAAATGAAAAAAACGCAAGTAAAACTGCCAATACTACTGCCGGAAATTCCCGATGAGAACGATCAATGTGTGCAGAGGCTAATGGATCACCTGCAAAACAGGGAAGGTATTGAAAAGGTACATATTGCTTCTGAAAAAGAGGATGATACCCCTCAGCTTTGTTTTCATTACGATCCCGACATTATTTCCATTGCCCATATTAGAAAACTCGCAAAACAGGCAGGGGCATCATTGACCAATGAATTTGGACATAGCCTGCTCGAGGTTGAGGGAATTCGACATGCAAGACATGCAAGGAAAATCGAAAAAGGGTTAAGAGGATTAGAGGAGATAATGGAAGCCTCGGTATCCGAATCGGGAATCGTAAGGCTGGAATTTATAAAGGCTAAAACCGATGAAAAAGATTTTAATCAAATCCTGAGGAACGAAGGCCTGAAAATCAAAACCGCCAAAAAGAATGAAAAAATGCCTCCTGAAACGGCTGAAACCCATAAACATTCCCACGAGGAGGCAGAGCTTAAAGATGAAGGCCACGCCCATGACCACGGGGGTATTTTAGGAAAAAATACTGAGATGTACTTTTCCATTATTTGCGGGGTTTTATTGGGCACCGGTTTTGGCCTTTCCTACCTGGAAACTGTGCCGGAATGGGTAAGTCTGGCCTTGTACATAGGCGCCTATTTCTTTGGGGGCTATTACACGGCAAAAGAAGCCATTGAAACGGTTGCCAAAGGAGGTTTCGAAATTGATTTCCTTATGCTGGTCGCGGCAATTGGGGCAGCCGTTCTGGGAGAATGGGCAGAAGGGGCTTTGCTCCTCTTCCTTTTTAGCCTGGGCCATGCGCTCGAAAATTACGCCATGAACAAGGCTAGAAAATCCATTGCAGCCCTGGCAGACCTTGCCCCTAAAACTGCCCTAATAAAACGAGATGGAAAGACGCAGGAAGTAAAAATTGAAGAGCTTCAGGTAGGTGATATTGTTGTAGTGAGATCCAACACCAAAATTTCTGCCGATGGTGTTGTTGTTAATGGCAATAGTAGTGTGAACCAGGCACCCATCACCGGCGAAAGCGTCCCTGTGGATAAGTCCCCCGTACCCGATCCTGACAAAGATTATTCAAAAGAAAGCGAAATAAAAGATGAACACCGTGTATTTGCGGGAACCATCAACGGCAATAGTACCCTGGAAGTAAAGGTGATAAAAACCTCTCAGGATTCTACACTGTCAAGACTGGTGACATTGGTGAATGAAGCCCAGACACAGAAATCACCTACCCAATTATTGACTGATAAGTTTGAAAAATATTTTGTGCCATCGGTTTTGGCCCTGGTGGTTTTGCTGAATTTCGCCTTCCTTGTCCTCGATGAACCCTTTAGCGAGAGTTTCTATAGGGCAATGGCGGTTTTAGTGGCTGCCAGTCCCTGTGCCCTGGCCATTTCCACACCCAGTGCTGTACTTAGCGGAGTAGCCCGCGCAGCCAGGGGTGGGGTTCTGATAAAGGGGGGGCGGCCCCTGGAAGATCTTGGCGTGCTCACCGCTATTGCTTTTGACAAAACCGGTACCCTTACTGAAGGCAAACCAAAGCTCACCAAAGTTATCACATTAACGGACGTAAGTGAAGAGGAACTGCTAAAAACAGCTGTAGCTGTAGAGGCTTTAAGCGACCACCCCCTTGCAAAAGCAGTGGTACGGGACGGAAAAGAACGCTTGGGAAACATACAATTTCCGGAAGCAAGTAATATGGAAGCTGTTTTAGGAAAAGGCATAAAAGCCAGCCTCGGGGAAGATAAGGTGTATATGGGGAATTTGGAGCTCTTTGAAGCGCTCGATGATCAAAAGCCTTCAGAAGAAACCGTAGAAAAAGTAAGGGAACAGGAAGCCGCAGGGAACACGACAATGTTGATACGCAGGAATGAGGAGTATATTGGAATTATTTCCCTTATGGACACTCCTCGGGAAGAAGCTAAAGCAACCTTGGAGGAGCTTAAAAAAATCGGTATTAAACGTATGATCATGCTCACCGGGGATAACCAAAAAGTGGCTGATGCGGTGGCCAAAGAAATTGATCTTACCGATGCCTGGGGGAGCCTGCTTCCCGAGGAAAAGGTAGATGCTATCAAAAAATTAAAGAAACAGGAGGATAAAGTAGCCATGGTGGGCGATGGAGTGAATGATGCTCCCGCTATGGCACATAGTACCGTGGGTATTGCAATGGGGGCAGCAGGATCTGATGTGGCCCTGGAAACCGCCGATATAGCCCTGATGGCAGATAAACTGGAAACCCTGCCTTTTGCAATAGGTTTGAGCCGGAAAGCCAAAGCTATCATAAAACAAAACCTTTGGGTAAGCCTGGGAATTGTAGCTTTATTAATTCCCGCCACCATATTTGGCTTTGCCAACATCGGGATAGCAGTACTTGTTCACGAAGGATCCACTTTATTAGTGGTTGGAAACGCCTTGAGATTATTGGCTTATAAGAAATAAAAGATGGCTTAGTGAAGAAATTCTTGGGAATTATCCGCCCTTATCGGCGTAGCAAGTGGGAATTGGGAGCATTTGATTTGGTTTCAAAAATGAAAAATAATGCTGAAAAAGGATAAATATTATAAACCTTAGTAGAAATAGTTCTACATATAATTTAAATCTATTTAATTATGAAAAATGAAAATCATGAACAACTCGTTCAAACCTTGCTAAACTGTGCTTTAGCTTGTGAAAACTGTGCTGCTCAAAGCTTAGCAGAAGAAGAAACCGGAATGATGCAAAGATGCATTCCGTTGGACATTGACTGTGCTGACATTTGTATACAAGCAGCTAGGTTGCTACAGAGAAATTCTGCCCTTGCGCATGAATATCTTTTGATCTGTGAAAAAGCTTGCAGGATGTGTGCTGAAGAATGTGCAAAACACGATCATGAGCATTGTAAGAAATGTGCTCAAGCCTGTAATGAATGTGCGGAAGCATGCCATAATCATCACGGTGATGTGCAGTTAAGCTAATGTAATGAAAGGTATGCGGTGTTTATAGCATCGCATATTTTCCTTAAAGTAAAAAAACAAAAAATGAAGTGTTACAAGAGAAATAGAGGGCGAACCAAATTTAAAACTAGAAATATACTATGAGGAAGTTCTCTAAAGAAAATTAAGAACTTTTTGTATTAGTTAACCCGGGTTTCCTTTCCAGGCACAATTATTTAAAATCAATGAATATAACTAATAGAACAAAAGACTATCTAAAGTAGATTTTATAATTTAAAACAAGAGAATAATGTCAGAATTTAAAGTTAAACTAGAATGGAATCCCGATTCCGAGGATTTCTCCTATAAGAATTATACACGTACCCATCAATGGATTTTTGGAGGAGGCTCTGAAATCACTGCATCTGCAGCTCCGGAGTATTTGGGGAAAGCTGAATTTGTCAATCCTGAAGAGGCTTTCGCTGCTTCCCTCTCCAGCTGTCACTTATTGACTTTTCTGGCTATTGCCTCCTTTAAAAAGTATATTATAAAGAGTTACAAAGATGAAACCGTTGCTGTGGTTGAGAAAAACAAGGATGGTAAACAGGCTGTGACCAGGGTTTTTTTACGGCCCAAAGTAGAATTCTCGGGTGAACATATACCTGATGAAGAAGAAATGGAAAAAATGCACCATAAAGCACATGCTGAATGTTTTATCTCCAACTCTGTAATAACAGAGGTTGTAGTGGAACCTGTTTTATAATTTCCTTCAGGTAAATTTAGTGTGTAAGGTTTAATTTAAATACCAAAATAGGCAATAAAACATAACTGCTATGAAAAATTTTATGGTTGCTCCTTCCATTCTTTCGACAGATTTTGCCCACCTGGGCAAAACCCTCGAAATTATTAATAGAAGTGAAGCAGACTGGCTGCACGTGGATGTGATGGATGGTATGTTTGTTCCAAATATCTCCTTTGGGACACCTGTTTTAGAAGCTATTGAGCAGCACTCTATGAAACCTATCGAGCTGCACTTGATGATTGTTGAGCCTGAAAGGTATCTGGAAGTTTTTTCTAAATATGGAATAGACCAAATTACTGTGCACGCTGAGGCCTGCCTTCATTTGCACAGCGTGGTGCAACAAATAAAAAGCCTGGGCTGTAAAGCAGGGGTAGCTTTAAATCCGCATACCTCTTTAGGAAGCCTGGAATACGTCATCAAAGATTTAGATACAGTTTGCCTAATGGCTGTAAATCCGGGTTTTGGCGGACAAGGTTTTATTCCCGAAACACTGGAAAAAATAAAGGAATTAAAGCAATTTATACAAAGAAAAGATGCAAAGGCCTTTATTGAAGTAGATGGCGGGGTTAACAGGAATAACGTGAAGGAAATTTTGAATTCAGGAGCTGATGCTGTTGTAGCAGGAAGTAGTATTTTCAATTCCGATGATCCTCTTAGGGCAATTCAGGAGCTTAAAAAACCCATTGAAATTAATGTTACAAAACGGAATAAATTAAATAATAATTAAAAAAGGAGTTATGCTACAAATATTAGGACAAACAGAAGGGAATTTAATAGCCACAAGAGCAACGGAAAATTTGACCGAAGCCGATTACGATAAGCTATTGCCCCTGCTGAACAACATAGTGGAAAAATATAAAAAAATCCGCTGGTATTTTGAAATGGAAGGTTTTGAAGGATGGACACCAAAAGCCTTTTGGAAAGATTTGAAATTCGATGTCCAACATGCCAACGATTTTGAAAAAGTGGCCATGATAGGGGATAAAAAATGGGAAAAATGGATGACAGATTTGATGAAACCTTTTACCTCTGCCGAAGTAAAATTTTTTGACTTAGAGGAAAAGGAAATTGCCAAAAAGTGGATTAAACAATAAAGCTTTTATTTAAACATTTAATTGAAAAACTGCATGTATAATTAAAATTAAAAATCATGAAAATAATAGTTCCGATTGATTTTAGTCAAAGTTCCAAAATTGGAGTTGAGTATGCCACAAAGGTGGCCGAATCTTTAAATTCAGAAATTATCTTTGTTCATGCCTATTCTGAAGGTTATCAATATGCCGGATATGGGGCTATAGTTTATCCGGTACCCGACAACTTTAGTTCTTATCAGAAATTATACAAAGAAAAAATGCTGGAATTTCTCGAAAATTTTCCACGTCTCGCGACAATAAAATATAAGAGTATGGTAGCCTCAGGAAGAATTTCAGGTATTATTTATCAACTAGCAACAGAAGAAAAAGCAAGTTTAATAATTATGGGGACAGAAGGTGCAGGTGAGGTAGAAGGTTATTTTGCAGGAACCACAAGTGAGAAATTAAGTAAGGAAGTACCCTGCCCTGTACTGGTTGTACCGGAAGATTTAGAAAATTTTGGTTTAAAAAGAATTTGCCTGGCGCTGGATTCAGATAACCTGAGACCTGATAGGGAACTAAAGGTGCTGGCTGATCTATTAAGGGCATTTAACCCTCGCCTCTTTATATTTCATTTTTCTAAGAGTAAAGATGAAATTATTAATGAACAGGAGATTAGAAACTATTATAAGGAGTTTTTTAATCTGGAGAATGTTTCTGTTCACCTTTTTTACGAAGGGAAAACTGAAGATAGAATAACCGGTTTTTTGAAAGATAATGCAATAGATATTTTGGCGCTACTTTACAGGAAACATGACTTTATAGAAAAACTAACTGAACTGGGTCTAAGAAGAAAAATGATTTTCAAATCAGAAGTTCCTGTACTTATTCTAAAATAATGGTAGAGTTAACTTTTAATAAAATATACCAGATTTTATAAAACCCACAAGCCTTTTGACAACTTTTGAAATTTGATGTACAATATGCCAACAAATTTGAAAAAGTGGCCATGGTAGGGGATGAAAAATGGGAAAATTGGATGACAGATTTGATGAAACCTTCTACATCTGCCGAAGTAAAATTTTTTGAAATAAACCATGCAAGCGAAGGACAAAAATGGATAAAGAAGTAAAAAAGAAATCTACCCCTGTAAGTTACATGAGGGAAACTGCCCGAAAGTTTCTTGACCGGGAAACCTCAGGCGGTCTTCTGCTCATTTTGGCTACTTTGGTCGCTTTGGTGTTGGCCAATACCGATGTGGCCGATATATACCACCATTACCTGAGTGATGAAATTGTTATAGGAGCACCGGAGCACCTGGAAATTTCCCTTTCGGTGGAAGAATGGATTAATGACGGGCTGATGGTGATCTTCTTTTTGGTGGCCGGTCTCGAATTGAAAAGAGAAGTAATGGTAGGAGAGTTATCTGATTTTAAAAAAGCTTCCATGCCTATATTTGCTGCCCTTGGTGGTATGCTTGTACCGGCTATACTTTTTTTCCTGTTCAACCTTAACATGCCTACTGTCAAAGGTTGGGGTATTCCCATGGCTACTGATATTGCCTATTCTCTTGGAATACTGGGCCTTTTAGGAAAACGGGTGCCTGTGCAGTTAAAGATATTCTTGGTAGCTTTGGCCATTGCCGATGATATCGGTGCGATTCTGGTCATTGCCATTTTTTACAGCAGTCAAATAGCCTGGATGAACCTGCTCATTGCAGGAGGGGCTCTGCTTGTTTTAGCAATACTGAACAGGGCAGGGATAAAACACCTGTCTTTGTATATTTTACTGGGTATTGTATTATGGCTGGCTTTCCTTGACTCCGGCATACATCCCACCCTGGCCGGGGTGTTGTTTTCCCTGACTATTCCCATAAAACCTAAGATACAAAATGAGGACTATAGGCAACGGACAAAATCCCATGTGCAGGAGTTGGAAAAAACCGACCTGGTAAATACCCATCTGCTCACTGATAAGAAGCAACAGAATATTCTGGAAACAATCCGAAGTGACACCAAACACACCCACCCTCCCCTACTGCGGCTGGAAAATGCGCTTACCGGTATCAATGCCTTCTTTATCATTCCTGTCTTTGCGTTAGCCAATGCAGGTGTAGAACTCAGTCTTGGAATTTCAGAAGTGCTGTCTAGTTCCCTGGGTCTCGGGATTTTAACAGGATTGGTGCTGGGGAAAGTTTGCGGCATTACCGCCTTCTCATATCTGGGCGTAAAAATGGGCTTCGCTCAATTACCGGTAGGTCTCAGTTGGAGGCATATAATAGGTACGGGACTTATAGCCGGTATCGGGTTTACAATGTCACTGTTTATCACAAACCTGGCATTTGCAGATCAAAACCTTGTTCAGGTAGCGAAAATAAGCATCCTGCTCGCTTCACTTATAGCAGCCATAGCCGGTGTCCTTGTGCTTCGTCTGGGGAAGACCCGGAGCGTCAAGCAACAGGAGCTGGGAGAAGTTGTTTAAGGTATTCTGTGAAAGCCGGAGGATAGTCAAACCAAAAACAGGAAGGAGTTGGATACTTAGGAACTTCAAAATGAATTAATAAATGCAACAACGGCAACATTGAGTGATATGGGAATTGCTATAGCTGGAGAGGGCCGAGGTATAAATCAAAATAAACAAAAACGTCTCGACTGCGCTCGACGTGACAATTATAATTCAATTTTGCTTATTAGGTTTTTTACCTGACAAGCATATAAAGTATATGATAAACCTTTTAAATTCAAATAGGGACAACCTCATTGCCGTGGAAGTGAGCGGTAAGCTTTCAAAAGAGGAGGTGGAAAATTTGCATCCGCTTATCGATGAAATTATTGCTAAAAATAATAAAGTGGATTTTTATTTTGAACTGCACGATTTCTACGGATACGATTTGGAAGGATTGTGGGTAGATCTAAAAATAGATGCTGCACATATTTCCGACTACGGTAATATGGCTATTGTTGGGGATAAAAAATGGCAGGAAAAAACTACAAAGGTTTTAAATTTCTTTTCAGGCTCTCAAATAAAATACTTTGACATAAATGAAAAGGATACGGCCAAAGCCTGGATTGGTTTAGTAAAGGAGTAGCTTACAGCAAAAAATGCCCTCTTAAGATGGGAAACTGTCAATAAACAGGAAAAAATTGTTTAACAAAAAGAAGTAACTATGGACTGGACATTTGAAGATTTTAAGACAGACTTGGATTCCCTAAACCCGGCAGTGAGGGAGAAAGCTCTTGAAATAGCCAACGATCTTATGAAAGAGGAAAAGTATACAACAAAAGAAGCGATAACCAAAGCCATTAAACAGGCGGAAGAATGGTTTTATGATCTGGAAGGATGAGACCTAAGGCATAAACCAATAACTTTCCTGTAAAACTTATCAGAAAGTATTGGTCAAAGTGGAATGTAATCGCTCTTTCTTAAAAAGTAGACCTAATATTTGGGTTGTTGTGAACAATATTAATTTAAAACTTTAATTTCAAGATATGGAAAAATTTGATGTAACTATTATAGGATCTGGACCGGGTGGGTATGTAAGCGCTATACGTTGCGCCCAATTAGGGCTAAAAACAGCCATTGTTGAAAGGTACAGCACGCTTGGCGGCACCTGTCTTAACGTGGGCTGTATCCCTTCAAAAGCCTGGCTGGAAGCCTCGGAGCATTATTACAAACTGAAACATCAATTTGAAAACTTTGGGATTGATGTAAAAGAGGCCAATGTCGATATTCTAAAAATGAACCAAAGGGTTCAGGATGTGGTAAAGGAAATCATCAATGGCGTTGGTTACCTGATGAAAAAGAACAAGGTAACCGTTTTTGAAGGCCACGGCACTATTAAGGACAAAAATACGATTGAGATTAAGGGCGAGGACAAAACGGAAACCATAGAAACCAATAAAATCATCATTGCCACAGGGTCCAAACCCGCTTCACTGCCCAATATTGAAATCGATAAAAAAAGGATCATCTCTTCCACCGAAGCCCTTGCCCTACAGGAAATACCAAAGCATTTAATGGTCGTTGGCGGCGGTGTTGTCGGGGTAGAGATAGGTTCTATTTTCGCCCGCCTGGGTTCAAAGGTATCGATTGTAGAATATTTTGATAGCCTCATTGCCACTATGGATGGCGCACTGGGACATCAATTGCACCGTTCCCTAAGAAAACAGGGAATTGAATTTTATTTGGAACATAAGGTGACAAATGCAACAGCAACTGAAGGCAAAGTGGCGTTGAAAGCGGAAAACCTATCCGATAAAAAAGAAATGAGTTTAGAAGGCGATTATTGCCTTATGGCCATTGGCAGAAAACCATACACCGCTAATTTAGGCCTTGAAAATATTGGAGTGGAAACCAACGAAAAAGGACAGATAACAGTAGATGAGAACCTCGAAACCAATGTCAAAGGCGTTTATGCTATAGGGGACGTAATCCGTGGGGCAATGCTTGCCCATAAGGCCAGTGAAGAGGGCGTTTTTGTAGCCGAACGGATTGTTGGCCAAAAACCACATATCAATTATTCGCTCATTCCAAATATCGTGTACACTCAACCAGAGGTTGCCGGCGTAGGATCAACTGAAGAAGAACTAAAAAAAGCAGGAAGAAGTATCAAAACAGGCTCTTTTCCCTTTAAAGCTAATGCAAGGGCAAAAATAAGTATGGACACAGACGGTTTTATAAAAGTAATTGCAGATAAGGAAACCGATGAGATATTGGGGGTACATATGATAGGGCCACGAATTGCGGATAGCTATACAGAAGCGGTAGTGGCAATGGAGTTTAGGGCATCTGCAGAAGATATTGCACGAATGTCCCACGGGCACCCCACATTTTCCGAGACCTTTAAAGAAGCCTGCCTGGCAGCTACCGAAGATAGGGCGCTGCATATTTAAATACAAACAAGAACTGCTGTGTTTTTAAAAGTTATTGTATTAATACAAAAGTCACGAATAATGAAAAAGGATTTAGAAAAACAACTTGAACAAAAGAAGGTACGGCCAACAGCCATGCGTTTGCTGGTACTGGATACACTTCAAAGACAAAAAACAGCAGTAGGCTTGGATGATTTAGAAGAGACCCTTGAAAAGGCCGACCTAACCACCCTGTACCCTGCATTGAAAAACTTTGAAGAAATAAAATTGGTACACCGGATAGAAGATGGAGCAGGAGCAACTAAATTTGCTTTATGCGGAGAAGGATGTGAATGCGCTCCTAAAGGTATCCATGTCCATTTTTACTATAATATTTGCCAAGAAACTTTCTGCCTGCCAAAATCTGAAGTTCCGAATGTGCCCTTACCCGAAAATTTAATTCCAGTGGAGACAAAAGTTCTTGTAAAGGGCATTTGTCAAAACTGTGCAAGTTGAAATATGCAATCTCATTGCAAGTTTATAGCAATACCTTCGTGTTACAGCCAATTAAAAAACGATAAAAAATAGATGCCATTTACCTTTTCACATCCAGCAATTGTTTTACCATTTGTTTATTTGCCAAAGCACTGGTTCTCGCTGACGGGGCTTGTAGTTGGAAGCCTAACCCCAGATTTTGAATACTTCTTAAGAATGAAAATTAAAGGGAATTACGGTCACACGATTGAAGGACTTTTATGGTTCGATTTACCCTTAGGACTATTACTTGCTTTCATTTTTCACAACATTGTTCGTGACAGTCTAATTGATAATTTACCGTCAGCTATACAATCACGGTTATCCACATTTAAGAAACTTAACTGGAGCCGACATTTTAAAACAAAAAGGTTGGTTGTGGTAATTTCAATATTAATAGGGGCTGCTTCTCATATTCTTTGGGATGGTTTGGCCCATGACAACGGTTATTCCGCTCAGACTTTTTTAAAATTGCCAAAGATCATAAATGTATTTGGCAACCAAATTTCTTTTTTTAAAATATTTGAACGTTCAAGCACTGTGCTCGGCATATTCTTAATTGCATATACTGTTTACAAACTACCGACTGAGAAAAACAAAAAGATAAAAATTGATCTTAAATATTGGGGACTCTTAATAGGATTGACTTTGGTAATTATATTATTAAAATTTTTGAGCGGACTTGAGATAGACCAATATAAAAATGTAATTGTTTCAATTATTTCAGCGATTCTGTTAAGTCTGACACTGACCCCAATAATATTAAATCAATGCAAAACTGGCGGTAACAACTAAAAACAATGCTATACTTATTGCTTAATCCAAAGTCCTTGCGTACTTGCACCGCCTGATTGTCCTGAGGACAATCTCAGGCTCGCCAGCTCATTTTTTTATATGGGACGTTATGTCTTTAAATAGATGTTGAAAAAGCAGCTGAGCATCAGCCTAAATGTAAGAATGCGAAGTATGAATAGCCTTTATAAGCGAAAAATAAAGCAATTAAAAATTGGAAAAATGGCAAATCGAAAAAAAGAATCAGCAAAATTTTTTACAGGTTTCGCTAGTGCCCAGATAATTTTCCACTGGGGAATAGGATTATTTAATGCGAACCTCCCCCTGGATTTTGGTTTTATTGCCCTGACTGAAGGACTCAATACTTTTTCTATAGTGTTTTGGCCTATCATACTGGTTTTTTCCATGTACTATGGGTGGATTAAAAAAATAAAGAAAAAATGAGCCCTGACACTAAAAACGAAGAAGCTGAGATCCAGCTCGATACGGCCAATAAAGCCGAAAGAAAAACATTAAAACAGGTCCTGGGAATCAATATGTTTCAGGTGGCATTGGCCGGTATTGTTGGCTTTGTTGCAAATTCCACAGGATTATTGGGTGCAGCCCTTGACAATCTGGCTGATTCAGCCGTTTACATTGTAAGCATTTACGCTGTGGGCAAAGGTGTTGCTGCGCAATCACGTGCTGCAAATCTTTCAGGCATACTTTTGATTATATTGGGCTTATTGTTGCTAGGTGAAGTGATCAGGCGGTTCGTTACACAAGCCGAACCAATTGGCTGGGCGATGATCATTACTGCAACGGTGAATGCTGCCAGCAACCTTATAGCTATGCGCTTGCTCAAATCCCACAGTGGAAAAGGAGTCCATATGAAGGCCTCTATGGTATTTACCAGCAACGATATGCTTGTTAATTTAGGGATTGTATTATCCGGTATTGGGGTGATGCTGCTTAACTCCCCTCTTCCGGATTTAATCATCAGCCTTATAACCGTAGGAATTGTATTAAAAGGAGGATGGGAAATCCTTAAGCAAGCACGGAATGCGCGTAGGGGAGCTAAAAAGTAATAATTAAAAAGGAGTTACCAGAGGATACATCTATTTTTAAAAAGAATTTAATTATGCTTTCAAATATTGAAAATAAACTAAAAGAGAAAAATATTCGCCCAACGGCAATGCGCCTGCTGGTTTTGGAAACACTGCAAAAGCAAATAGCAGCAGGAAGTATACAGGACCTGGAAGCAGCTTTTGAAAAATCTGACAGGACGACCCTTTACCGCACCTTAAAAACCTTTGAAGAAAAGAGCATTGTACATAAAATTGAAGACGGCACCGGGGTGGCAAAATACGCACTTTGTGAAGCAGGTTGTAATTGTGAAATAGATAATGACTTACATCTTCATTTCTATTGCACGACCTGCAACGAAACACAGTGTTTGACCGAGCAAAAACTTCCACATATAAGTTTGCCATCAGGATTTAAAGCTATGGACGCCAATTTAGTGGTTAAAGGCATCTGTAATAAATGTAATGGAAGTTAATGCACTACTGTTGCATAATTATTTCCATTAATTTTAAGCCTTAAAATTATTTTCAAATGTTTAGCATAAAGAGTTTTGAAAAATAATTTATGGTACTAAATAAAATTTAAATGAAAAGATCAAATTTTACCATTCAGAAAATGGATTGTCCTTCCGAAGAGCAAATGATTCGGATGAAATTGGAGACTTACCCTCAAGTAAAATACCTAGATTTTGATATACCCAACAGAAAATTGCACGTGTATCATTTGGATGGCATTGAAGATATACAGACATCGATAGCCAGTTTAAAGCTCGGGGATACACTTCAGGGAACCGAAGAAGCCGAGCCTCCCGTATGGGAAGACCAATCAAAACAAAAAAAGATTCTTTGGTGGGTCTTGGGAATCAATTTTGGTTTTTTCGTTATCGAAATGACTACGGGTTGGATTTCGTCTTCTATGGGTCTTATTGCAGATTCCTTGGATATGCTGGCAGATTCTATAGTGTACGCATTAAGTCTGTTCGCGGTTGGTGGTGCTATTTCAAGAAAGAAGAAAGTGGCAAAGTTTAGCGGGTACTTTCAGATGGCTCTGGCGACACTTGGATTTATGGAAATTTTAAGAAGATTCTTTAGTGAAAGTGAAATACCAATGTTTCAATGGATGATCATTGTTTCCATTTTTGCCTTACTGGGTAATCTTATTTCGCTTTGGTTGATCAACAAAGCCAAAAGTAAGGAAGCGCATATGCAGGCGAGCGCGATTTTTACTTCCAACGATATTATTGTAAATGGCGGGGTAATCCTGGCCGGTGTGCTGGTATATTTTCTCGATAGTAAATGGCCCGATTTGGTGATTGGTGGAATCGTGTTCACTTTCGTAATGCGCGGTGCCATAAGAATATTGAAACTGGCGAAATAATTTAAATATATGATCCGCAATATGTATTGGTAACAACAAGATGATTATGAATAAAAGAAATGTAGCATTCTTGATTTTACTGTTGTTGGCAATAGACCAAGCAATAAAGGTTTATATAAAGACGAATTTTTACTATGGCGAAGAAATAAAAGTCCTTGGGCTTGATTGGTTTCGCTTACATTTTTTGGAAAATCCCGGGATGGCCTGGGGCTTTAAGTTTGGGGATGGATACCTGGCCAAGCTTGTTTTGATCCTATTTCGGCTGGCCGCCATTGTTTGGGGGACTTTTTATATCAAAAAGATGATACACGAAGGCTATGCCAAAATCTTTATAATCTCTGCAGCATTTATATACGCAGGTGCATTGGGTAATTTGATTGATGGTGCATTTTACGGACTGATCTTTGAAAAAAGTGATCCAGTAATTCGCAACATTGCAGAAATATTCCCGGCAGGTGGTGGTTATGCTGGATTTTTAAATGGCAATGTGGTGGATATGTGGTTCTTTCCCATTATTGATACAAGGCTTCCGGAATGGCTGCCATTATGGGGAGGCAATGAATTTACTTTTTTCGACCCTGTATTCAATACCGCAGATGTTTGGATTAGCACGGGAGTTTTTTTACTCCTGATCTTTCAAAATAAACAAAGAAAAGAACAGAAAATATCGGATAAGATAAAGTTGAAATATACTGAAGGTAGCAGAACAATTGTGAACGACACTTATTAATGAACGTTTGGCTTTCGGTAGTAGTCTTGAGAATAGTTGCCTGGGTGAAATTCTGTGAGTCTGACCTACTGTTGACATCTTTAAAGCTGCTCTTTAGACCATCGGGACCTTATTTCACAGCGTCAAAACTGCCCGATCTGTTTATACGTACCATTGTGTTTATCATTGTAAACCGTGGTGCCGGAAGAATTTTGAAATTGGAGCGGTAAAGTGCCTCAAACAAGAATTGGATGGATCAAGAAGGAGGAGTTCCTCGAGTTTGTCCATCTGAATTATTCACGTAGATCCCCTTATCCTTTTGGAGCTAAACGAAAAAAAAATCTGTATTAGTGATTATTAATTTTCTTATAAAATCGCAGAACTGTATATTTACCCTTATTTAGATTTAGTATGAATAAATACAAGGTTGTTTTCTTTTTTATTTTCTTTTCAGTAAAGATGTTTTCGCAAAACGCGGTTAATGATACCGATTTGCGCACTTTAGTTACCCTCCTGGATTATATTTCCAAGGATTATCCAGTAGCGGTGGAGGATGGCAAAATAATCAATGAGTTTGAATTCGCCGAAATGAGCGAGTTTGCAACAAAATCCATTGCACTTCAGGAGGATTTATCACATACAATTAATAACACCAGGTTTAAAAAGCTTCATGAACCTCTGCAGGAATTGCAACAAGCTGTTGCGGACAAAAAGGATCCAGAAGCGATTTCTACAATTGCCTTAAATGTCAAAAACAAAATTCTCGATCTTGGAATTTTGAAAATTACACCTAATCGTTATCCCTCGTTAAAGAATGGAGCCTCCCTGTACCAGAATAATTGCGTGTCCTGTCACGGAGGCAAAGGATATGGGGACGGAGCTTTAGCCGGAAATTTAGATCCTGCACCGACCAATTTCCACGAAGCTCAGTTGTCCCCACTTCAGGCTTACAATGTCATCAAATTGGGGATTGAGGGTACGGGGATGGCTTCTTACAATCGTCTTACAGAAGAAGAGCTTTGGGACTTATCTTTTTACGTGTTGTCACTAAAGCACAATGAAGAAATTTCAAGAGCTCAATTGCCATCCAATTTGCATCTTGACAGCATCAGCAAATGGAACGATGAAGAATTGCAACATTTTTTGAATAAATCTTTCAGCAATATAACAGTTGGTCAGGTGCGGAATTATGAACCTGAAAGACCTGAACCTCTAAATATTGCTTTGACCAATCTTGATCTTTCGTATAATGAATATCAAAAAGGCAATAATAAAATTGCTGAAAAATATGCCTTGACATCCTACCTCGAAGGAGTTGAGCTGGTGGAGAATATATTGGGTGCATCTGCGCCTTCATTGGTGAGAGATATTGAGAGGGATATGATTGCTTACCGAAAGGCACTTCAAAACAACAACAAAATAGGTGCGGAAAAGTATTATAATTCCCTAAAAAAAGAAATAAATTCGGCTAAGTCTATATTAGCAGAAAGGGACTATTCCTTTGCATTTATTTATGGTGCTGCATTATCAATCCTTATCAGGGAGGCATTAGAAGCATTGCTGATTATCCTCATTATTCTCCGTGTTCTAAAACCTATGAAAATTAAACGCGCAGTGGTAGCCGTACATTCCGGATGGATTTTGGCCGTACTAATCGGTGTGGTGAGTTGGTTTTTTGTAGATAAACTCATCAATTTAAGCGGAGCATCAAGAGAATTGATGGAAGGTGTTGGAGCTATTCTGGCTGTGCTGGTGTTGCTCTTTGCAGGTGTTTGGCTTCATTCCCATTCTGAAATATCGAAGTGGAAACACTTCATAAAAAATAAAATAAACCGCATTTCAGAAACCGGAAATGGGATAGGCTTGTTTATTTTCTCATTCATCGTGGTGTTCAGGGAAGCTTTTGAAGTGGTCCTGTTTCTTTCATCGCTGAAACTGAGCAATCCCGATGTCGCAAATTCTGCTATTAACTGGGCCTTATTGACTTCCGTTATTATAATAGCCATTATAACAATCGTGTTTGTGAAATTTACTAAAGAACTACCTATAGGAAAATTCTTCAAATTGGCTTCCTATATGGTAGCAGCCTTGGCAATTGTTTTGACAGGCAAAGGAATTATGGCCTTTCAGGAAGTAGGTTACATCCCAATTTCACCCATAGATTTTGCTCCCCGTATAGAACTATTGGGGATTTACCCGAATTTACAGTCCATCCTGGCGCAGCTCCTTGTACTTGTCATTATAATATTTTTCCATTGGCGGAATCGAAATCAAAAAGGTAATCTGCAATCCTCACGAGAATTCGTTACAGAAGAATAAAATGGAAAAAATCAACAAATACCCGTAAGACAGCTGTTCCGGTATTCGTCCTGGATGATCACCCTGCTTGCTATCATACTTATAGGAAAA
This sequence comes from Autumnicola psychrophila, assembly GCF_031846645.1. Classification (NCBI taxonomy): domain Bacteria; kingdom Pseudomonadati; phylum Bacteroidota; class Flavobacteriia; order Flavobacteriales; family Flavobacteriaceae; genus Autumnicola; species Autumnicola psychrophila. The sequence continues at coordinate 62,938 of NZ_JAVRHN010000010.1, read as the reverse complement.
GGTATACACTATTCAAGAATCGGGTTTACTCTCTGCTACTATGATTCCGTATCAAATGAGAATAGAGTAGTTGGGGATTTATCCTACCGTGGAATCTATTTTGGGGCAGAGCATTTTGTTGATACTTATCCTGGGCTTGTGGTATATAAATGCAGTACGTAAGAAAGTCTATAGATAGTAAAAATAATCTAAATTTTTTATCAAATTAACTAGTTGGCTGATGTCCCTGTAATTACTGGAGCAGTTCGAAAAACTGTAGTCCTTGACTCAAGGTGGAGTACAATTTAATGATAGCTAAATCTTTAAAAAAGGTTTCTTATGTTTCGAAATTTGTTTTTACACTTTCAACTAGTAAGGTTAAAGAAATTAATTGGTCCTCCTATCTTTTCCCTACACCGATTAGGATAACTTACTGAAGTTAAATAATGGAAATATTGAAAAAACTAATTTTCATATTAATCTTTTTTGTAAGTCAGTTATGCTCTGCAAAAGATTCTATTGAAATCAGTATCTTAACTTGTTCACCTGGCAATGAAATCTACTCTGCCTTTGGTCATAGCGCCATCAGGATTTTCGACAAAGAAAATGGTATAGATAAAATTTATAATTTCGGTATGTTTGATTTTGATACTCCTAATTTTACGTTGAAATTTATTAAAGGAAAATTAAAATATAGATTAGGGATCCATCAAACTGAAGATTTCATTAATGAATATACTCGTGGAAACCGAACTGTAATTGAGCAGAAATTAAATCTTGGCAAACAAGAAAAAAATGAGTTCCTAGAAAAATTAAATTTTTTGTACAGACCAGAAAATAGATATTACTTGTATTCTTTTTTGGAAAAAAATTGTTCTACAGAAATTCGTGATCTGTTACTTGAAGTAGGTGTTAAATTCCCGGATCATAAAATAAAAAAAACAAATAGGGAATTGATTAATTCTTACCTTGGAGAAAAGCTTTGGCTTAGGTTCGGAATTAATTTAATGTTGGGGAAATCATTGGATAAAAAAACCAATACATTACAGCGTATGTTTTTACCAAAATTCCTAAAAAAACAAGTTGGGAATTCCTTTCTCCAAGGGAAAAAGCTGGTAAAATCAGAACAGGTATTAAACGATGTGCTGGTTAAAGATAAATTCAATATTTTCAATTGGTTTTCTCCTGTAGTTGTATTCACACTTTTACTTTTAATAATCTTATACTGGTTTCCTAACCCCATAGTTTTGATGATTTGCTTTTCAATTGGTGTGATTGGATCGTTATTATCAATAATATGGATTTTCTCAGAACATCCAGAGGTTAAATTTAATATGAATATTATTTGGTGTAATCCTTTATATTTGGTTTACATTCCATACATCATAAAAAATAAATCGAACAAGATTTTAGCCTCTATCCTGTTAGTTTCAGTATTTGTATCCATTTTTATATGGTTATTTGGAGTGCAAATGTTTGATTTAGCTGTAGCACCAATATTTTTTATTTTAGGAGTAATCAATTTAAAACAGCTAAACTTGGCTCATAATAAAAAAGATTCTGGCTATCCTCACAACAAATTGGATTCCAGCTTGTTTCATAAATTGGATCAATTGCTAAGGAACCTGATGTTACTAGGTAAGGAGAAAATGAAGAGGGATAGGTTCAAAAGAACACTTACAAAAATCAACAGTTATGTCTGTAAATCCAAAAGATAGAAGGAAAACAAAAAAGATAAAAAATAAAAAATCCCCGAAAAGTAAAATTACCAGAAAGGACAGAATAAATGGAATTTTAATGCTTATAGGCTTGTTTGTATTAGCATTTTTATTTTTCTGGTTTGTTTTGAAAGACTTACAAGGCTAATTTTTCTTGGAATTTGTTTTTTAAAGTGTGGAAGAAGAGAAATAAAAAAAGGTTCTAACAGAAGTTTAGGAGAAAGTTCCTTTATCTTTTTATAAATTGAAATAATTTTCAATTTTTAATAGTTTAAGAAACTTGTCCGCAATAAAGGATGTTCATCAGCTAAAAAAACGAAATTTAATTTGAGAACTTAAAAAAATCTTTAAAAGCAGATATGAGTACATGGATATGGGCATTGGTTTTGCTTGCTGCTGTATGGGCAGCCCATTGGGGCGCTGAACATTTAGCCACCCCTTTAAAAAAACTAAGAAAACAATGGGGCTTCTCGGTCGCTGCCGGTGGAGCCTTAATAGGGGTGGCAGCGGCCAGCCCTGAGATAGGCATAAATATCACAAGTGCTATTACCGGGGTTAGTGACATTGGTCTGGGAACCATGTTCGGCTCGAATGTCATTGCCATTCCGCTTATGGTAATTACCGCCTATGTAGCGACCAGGCACCTCAAAAAGAAAAATGCAAAAGAGGCTCATAAAGAGCATCTTTCTGAACATCTGCTTAAAGTGGATCCCACCGCCGTCACCGTACAAGCCATTCCTTATCTGGTAATTATTGCAGTAGTTGCCGTACTAACTGTGCCCTCTCAATGGCGGGGACTACAACCTGTAGATGCCTGGATTATGTTGGGTATGTACTTAGTTTACTTAACGCAGGCCTTGTTTAGAGGAAAAAAAGAAAGCGAAAAGGTAACCTGGAAAAAGAAAGAGATATGGTTCGCAGTAGCAGGTGTGGCAGCTTTGGGCATAGGAGCTTTCTTCACAGTACGTGCCACAGAAAATATTGTTTCTGCCCTTGGAATATCTAAAATAGTCGGTGGTTTATTTATTACGGCACCTATGGCCGCACTGCCGGAAATCTTTGCCACCTGGAGCGTGGCTAAAAGTGGTCAAATAACTTCTGCCGTGACCAGTGTAATCGGAGATCATGCTGTAACACTCACTATAGCCTTTTTCCCACTTGCCATCGTGGGACTTCCGGTAAGTAATTTCCCGCTGTTTGCAACTGTTCTTAGTTTTGTTGGTTTAGTCGGTATTCTTTATGCCGCTTTCATTCATTGGGGAGGGAAAAGCAATGAACACGGATTTAAACGCTGGCAGGTCTTTACACTTTTCGTTCTCTTATTTGTTTATGTTGCGGTTGTCTTGTTTTGGGTGCTGAACATTTTTAGCAGTGGCCAAAGCAATATTTAAGCCTGTGAACCATTTGTTCCTATTAACCATTTGTTTTTTCAGAGATATGCTAAAGATTATAAATAATCCACAAAAGAACTTAATCGAAACAGTTGCCATAGCAAGGCTGACTGAAGCCGACTGGGTACGGGTAATTCCGGCATTGCAAGAAAGAATTGAGCAGTCAGGTAAAATCCACTGGTACTTTGAGATGCAGGATTTCCGGCAGGACTCCGCTAAAACCACTTGGAAAGATGCCGGGTTACATCAATTCCAGGACGCTTTCGAGCGGATTGCTGTTGTAGGGAGTAAAGAATGGCGTGGTTGGATGAGAGATCTTATGGCACCACTTTTTACCGCTGAAATAGGCTTTTTTGAGTCCATTTTTCAGGAGGAAGCTCATAAATGGATTAGAAGCTAATGGAACTTGATTCAATTATACATCAACATTATGAAAGATCAGCAAAGAGAAAAAAACCTAAAAACAGCCAAAAAAATTCAGGAATACAATGTAGGCTATGATATCATTGAAGTAGGTGTCTCACTATTTGCCGGCTTTACCTCGGGCAGCTCTGCCCTAATTGGTTGGGGGCTGGATAGTGTTGTGGAGGTTGTTTCGGCGAGCACCCTATGGTGGCGGTTAAATGGAGAATTAAAGGATATAGAGGAAGAACGGGTGAAAAAAAGGGAAAGGATCACCCTGTATGTAATTGCTACTTCTTTTCTGCTCGTCAGTATATTCATTACCTATGATTCCGTCACCAAATTTATTAGTAAGGAAGCCCCTGACTGGAGTACTCTGGGAATTATCATTTTGCTTATTTCACTAGTAGTAAACCCTATACTGATTTGGTATAAATACAGGTACGGCAAAAAACTGGATAGCCAGGAGTTGATAGCCGATTCTAAAGACACCTTTGTATGTCTTTATCAAACTGTAGCAGTACTCGCCGGTTTACTCGCAGTTCAGTATCTAGACTGGTGGTGGGCAGATCCTGTGGCTGCCCTTCTTATTGTTCCTTACGCACTGAAAGAAAGTTGGGAGGCTTTTAAAAATGGAAGAAAAATTTCAGCATAGAACTCAGTAAATTGCAAATTTCATATACTGGAATGGATTTATAACCTTTAAAAAAACCGGGAACTGATAAAATCAAAAGAAATTGCTGAACTAATAAATCATTGGGAACATTATGCCTTACTTTTTATGGGATAGGCACCATCGTAGGCGCAGGAATTTACACAGAATAATCAGTTAATGAACACATTAAATAAATTTCATACTTTCATAATAGCATTAGCGGTAGGTTTGGGCCTGCTTCTGGGTCAAATCGCAGTTATTAAAATAGTTTCAGAATACCTTATCGTCCCATTCCTGATGGTCATGCTTTTCGGGTTGTTTTTGAATATTCCTTTGAGGAACCTGCTTGCCAGCTTTTCCAATCTTAAATTCATATCAGCCAACCTGGTAATCAATTTCATCTGGACACCAATATTTGCTTATCTATTAGGGCTACTGCTGTTAAAGGAACATTTGAGCTTGTGGATAGGATTTGTTATGCTGATGGTAACCCCCTGTACAGACTGGTATTTGATCTTTACAGGAATAGCCAAAGGAAACACTTCTTTGGCCGCAGCTGTTTTGCCGATAAATTTGATCTTGCAATTGATCCTTCTCCCCGTTTACCTGCTGTTGTTTTTTGGGAAAACAGGCTCTGTGGACCCGGTAATTTTGTGGGAAAGTATTTTACTTGTTCTTTTCATTCCATTTCTATTCGCCCAGCTTATAAAATATTGGGGATCTAAACGGAGAAAAACGATACTGATGAAACAGAAGATCCTTCCCTTTTTTGAAACTGCACAAATCATTTTTTTGGCTTTGGCTATTGTCGCAATGTTTGCATCGCAGGGAGAATATCTTACTAATAATCTAAGCGTGCTTTATATTCTTCTCGTCCCAATCCTAATCTTTTTCATGGTGAACTTCCTGGTCAGCCGTTTTGGAAGTTATCTTTTGAAGTTTAATTATGAGGATTCAGCAAGTCTAAATTTGACGACTCTTGCCCGGAATTCACCTATATCGCTTGCCATTGCTCTGACGGCATTTCCTAATGATCCATTGATTTCTCTCGCGCTGGTAATTGGCCCCTTACTGGAACTGCCCATGTTGGCACTCGCATCTCAAGTGTTACTGCGAATAAGGAATGGTGGCAACAATCTATCTTAACTTGTGGTTGTTTGCCACAGGCAATTAGCTTCTCCTGGTCAAAAAAATCCTTATTCAGTATTTACTAAAGAATAAGTACCTTATCTTTAGTACGTAAAATCCCAAATCTTACAATTTTGATACATATACTTACAACAGGTGGCACCATCGAAGGGCTGGATTATGATCAAGAACAAAACACCGGGAAAATTTCACTAAGTAATTTTCTGGAAGCGGCGAATGTTTCATTTTCTTTTTCCATAGAAGAAGTTTTCCAGAAAGACAGCAGATCTATCACATTTGAAGACCGGGAGTATTTGGTAGAAAAAATCCAAACTTCAAAACCTTCAAAAATTTTAGTATCTCATGGTACTTTCACTATGGAAGAAACTGCAAAACATATAGCAGAACGAAAAATAAATAAAACGATAGTTCTCACCGGTTCCTTTATTCTGGGATCCTTTCAAAATACAGATGCTCCATTTAATTTAGGCTATGCAATATGTGCCTTACAATTTTTAAAGCCAGATGTTTATGTGGCTATGAACGGTAAGATTTTTCATTGGAGCAATGTTATCAAAAATTTAGAGACAAATAAATTTGAGCGTAAAGATGAGAAACAATGATGTTTGGCACCTCAATCCATTGGACAACTTTTTTTTACCTGTTGATTGACACCATTATTGTACTTATTGCTGTCATTCAAAATTTGAAACTGAAACGCCTGAGTCTAAGAAGGTATATAACTCTCGGATTGCTGTATATTGCTTATAACTTAACCGGGGGATTCCTGCCAACAGAAAGTTTTCCTGACCCAATAATTGTTCAATACATCATTACTTATGGCGTAGCAATAGCGCTATGTGTATACATAATTTATTATTTGTATAAGGACTATGATATTGAATTTTTAAAATTTGGTTCCACTATTCCCAATATTGCTATACTGATAGGTTGTAGTTTTATTCTGTTATTCTTAATTCCCTACTTCCTTACAAATTCTTTAGATTCAGCAAGGCTTCTTTTCACGATCCCAGTTTCAATTATAGCATTTATTTTTCTCGGCTTATTTTACAGAAGAATTTCAAACATCGACAATCAAAATTCATTTGTTTCTAAAAAAAATAGATTAGCCATCATAAGTATCTCTTGCATAGCCCTTTTGCCCATACTAACAGTTATAGGTGATTATCAATGGTTAACCTTCACCGTAATGAACCTGGCTTTCTATGCAATAACAGTTATTGAAGTAAATAGATTCCTTCGTTTTCTAAAGAATAAGCCTGAAGCCTTCGAAGTCTTTGCTTTTCAAAAAGTAGAAGGAAATGAAGCCCTGAAAAACAAAATAATCTATGGAGATCTGACAAGAAGGGAAGTTGAAATTGCATTATCCATTTTACGAGGATTATCCTATAAAGAAATTGCCAGAGATTTTTTCATAGCAGAAAGCACTGTTTCTAAACATGCCTCAAATATTTTTAAAAAAACTGCGGTCAAGAATAGAGGTCAATTTATATCCCGCTTCGAGCCAAAGAATAAATAGCTTCGGTACTGTATTGAACTTTTAATTCTTGTTCCGTAGGAAAATACGGACTTTTCCGTAATAAAATACGGCATCAATTACTGATAATAACGTTATTTGTAATTATCTTCAAGCAGGTTCTTTAGCTGTCATAAGAGTACCTCCCAATTTCCTTGTGATCATTCGTAGTCGATAGACTCGAATTGACTATCTAACCATTTATATAAAAAAGTGTATGATGCTTTACGGTAAAATTGTTACAGATGGATACAGAATTGCCCTCATACAAGCTATTGGAAGAACTGAAGGAAATCAAACTTCACAGTAAGAATATCCTTGAGCAATCCTATCGCTCTATTGAAGTCTGTCGTAACCTACTCATTACACTTAAAAGAGAAGTCATAGCTAAAGGCTTTGACTCAATTGAAGCCGAAATTGAATTCTTTAAAACGATAAAACAGGCTCCCCTTGTTCATTTAATTTATTTCTCAGAAGTCCATTCCTTTGAAATCCAGTTTCCAAAGGCGGATAAAAACTCCCAGCTTAAATTCATAAAAAAGAAAATTGGTAAGCTAAACCGTTTCTTTCTGTACAATTTAGATTTTGGGCAGTATGTCAATTCCGGGGCAACCCATTTCGACAAAGAATATTACACCCGGGATTATCTGGATAGCTTTCATATAACCACTTCAAAATTCTATTTTCAGGATCCGGATTTTTGTACGCCGAGGGATATGCTCTTAGGTAAATTCAAAGCCTACAATAAATTGGTTATTTATCTGGATGAACGAATGTCCAATCTTGAAAATAATCGTAATGGAAAAGAGGTAAAGCAGCATGCTACCGAAAAAATACAGTGGCCTTTTACTAATTCAGATTGGGTGGAATTGGTTTATGCCCTATGGTATAATGGACTTCGGAACCAGAATGGCCTTAGCATCATCAAGGTTTCCCAAAAGCTTCAGGAAATTTTTGATTATACACCAAGGGATATCTACAAAACCAACCAGGACATCAAGGGCAGAAAAAATAGCAGAACGTTATTCCTTGATCAATTAGCGACTTCACTACTTTCCGAAATGGATAAGAGTGAAGAATAAAAATTTACATTTTTCAATCTTCCAAAATTGTTAAAAAAAGACCGTACTACGGTTGACCTACCGAAATCGGTATTTTATTCCAATCTTCATTTAATTTAATACTATTTGAAGATTTAGGTTTAAAATCTGTAGGATAAAAACAGCCAAAGTCCAACAAATTTCAAGATGTTAATTTTTGACCGTACTACGGTCGTACTGGGGAACAAATTCCAATAAACCTAATCAAATTTGTAGAACGAAAGTCAAACCTTGATAGGGGCTATCAATTAAAAAGATTTAACCATTTGATAGTCCCTTTCTTTAAAAACCGTTCTATTATGCCAACAAGTATTATTACCACCGACGATCTTCGGGAGTTCAAACTAGAATTGCTCGAGGAGATTAGAAATCTCATCACTAAACAGTCATCAGGAACTTTAAAGAAATATTTAAAATCTTCTGATGTGATGGATCTGCTCCAGGTAAGTCCGGGAACTCTTCAAAACTTAAGAATTAACGGCACCCTACCCTACACCAAAGTTGGAGGAATTATCTATTATGATGCCGAGGAAATCCAAAACGTGATGACCGCCAATCGGGTACAAAACAAATTTGAATAATTGATCATGAACTATATTAAGCAACTGAATGCGGCTTTTGAAAAGTTCTTTTTTGATGACCGTTTGAACCCGACCCATATTAGCCTGTATATGGCTTTATTCCATGAGTGGAACAGCAGCCGGTTTGCAAGTGAATTTTTCGTTAACCGCAGGGAACTAATGCGTGTGGCCAAAATCGGCTCAAAATCCACCTACCATCGGTGTATTGTTGAACTGGATAAGTGGGATTATCTCTCATATTTTCCGTCCAGCAATCCGTACAAAGGCAGTAAAATCAAGATGGCCATTATCGAGACAAGTGACGAACCAGATATGGGACAGTACAATCCCAAATTGGAACAGCTTGCGGAACGGTACCATCCCATACGTGAACCAGTAGTGTACCCACACCATCCCACCAATGGACAAGCTGTGTACCAACACCGTCCCGTGAGTGGACAAGCATTGGTATCTAATATAAACAATACTAAACAAGTAAACATTAATAAACAGCCAAAGGACAGGCAGGCTGTTTTATATTTTTTTAAAGAAAAAGGTTTTTCTGCCGATGAAGGAAAAAAATTCTTTGAGCACTACCAGGAAAGAGATTGGAAAACCAGCGATGAAAATGAGGTGAGGGATTGGCGGGCCTTAGCCATAAACTGGATGGATCGTGCTGAATTGTACGGCTCAGAAAACAGTCAAACGAAAAAAGGAGCGTCCCACAACAGGGACAACCTCAAAACCACTAAAATCAAAGACTATGGACAACCCCTCTAAAATAACAGAAGGCGGTGTGGAATATTCGCTGGGAAAGTTTGATGGTAAATCAGTGCTTTACGATTTTCCTAAAATCCTGGTGTACCTCAATGCAAAGGGAAAGCTTCTATTTGGAGAAAAATTCAAGATCTACGAGGAAGACCGAGATATTATACTAAAGTTGAGTTCTTACTTCATCAAAGACAAAAAGAGCTGCCAGAAGTCCGGTATTGATGTTGAAAAGGGCCTTTTGCTGTCTGGTCCCGTAGGATGTGGAAAAACCAGCCTAATGAAACTTCTCCGTCACCTTGTTCCTTTGCAAAGACCTTACGAGATGATTCCATGCCGCAACGTTGTTTTTAGCTTCAACCATCTTGGTTATAAAACCATCGAAGATTACGAAAACAATAAATTATTTTGCTTTGATGATTTAGGGGTAGAACCTCCCGGAAGGTTCTACGGAAAAGATTGTAATGTTATGGGAGAAGTGCTGTTATCGCGCCATGAACTTTTTCTTCAGACAAATCAAAAGGTTAAAACTCACGCCACAACAAACCTGAATGCCGAGGAACTGGAAGAACGTTACGGAAACAGAGTCCGAAGCCGAATGCGGGAATTATTCAATCTTGTTGCTTTTGAAGAGGGGGCTGGGGATAAAAGAAAGTAGTTCAAAGTCTCCAAGAATTATAAATTATTACCACTTCTGAAATAAATTGTCCAATAATTTCCTTAACGCACTTAGTTATTTCAATAAATACTTCTTTCATAATTCATCTTTTAAATAATTAATTACTTCTATTAAAATAGCTGATGCAATGGATTGCTTATTTAAAGGTTCTGAAATGTATTTCAACTCGTCCTTATTCGAAAAAAATCCCAACTCAACTAAAATGGCGGGAAAGAAATTACAGGATTCTCTAATTACTTGAAAATTCGCAAACTTCACACCCCTACTTTCAAACCCCAATTTCTTATTGAACCCAGCTTGCAATTGAAAGGCGAACCAAGTTGAATTATTAGAATGGTTTGATTCATCATTAGATACATATATCTCAATTCCTCTCGCCTTTGGATTATCCGAATAATTACAATGCAACGAAATAAACAAATCAGCTTTTAGAGCTTTAGCTAGCTTAGTTCTATCGGATAAGGAAATTAAGGTGTCATTGTACCTGGTTAAGTAAATGTCTAGTGGCTTATTCAAATTGTTATTTCGTTTCAATATCTCATTTGCGATATCCATAACAACATCTTTTTCCAGAATTCCATTTACCCCGATTGCGCCAGAATCTTTTCCACCGTGCCCCACATCAATAACAACTCGCTTTTGAGTTGCCAATTCCTGTCCAAAAATGAAGCACATTTTTAAGAGCAAAATCACAAAACTGACGTTTTTGAGCACTTTTTTCATTTTCAATTTTCTGGTTATCAACAGCTTGGACTCAAAATTTCATAGAATTTGATGTCAAATAATAGTAACTGAATTCAAACGAAACTAAATAATATTTTATTCACAATTATTTGATTTTCAGATATTTATAATCAAATATATGTATTTTTCCTATATCCAAATCAGTATAATTTTTAAAACCTTTTCTTATGAAAAAATCAAGCTATTTAGCAGCTATCTTCTCTTTTCTGTCTGCTACATCTTTTGCACAAATTGGAGGAATCGAAGAATCTGTAAACGACGTTTCCACTACCATCAGGACCGTCTTTCCAATCATCCTGGGGGTCATTTTTTTAGTTGGCTTTCTATTTAATGCCGGACATTTCTTTGGTGAGAATGCCGATTTAAAAAAGGGGATTACCCGCGTATTGGTCTTTGTCCTTATTGCAGGGGCGGTTGTAGGGATTTTTACCTATTTAATTTCAATCGTAGTTTAAATGAAAAGATTCGAGGTCTATAAAAATATCAGGAAACGGGCGGTCATTTTCGGGCTGCCCATATCCCTGTTTGCTATAATGATGGTATCCATTCTCGCTTCCCTATTGGTCATCATCTTCTCGTTCAGCTTCGGGATTATAATTGGCGTATTCGTCCTTAATTCAGCACTATATATCGCGCTGACCCGAATAACGAGCAACCCACAGCTTTTTCAGGTGGCCAAGGCCTTCCCAAAAATTATCAGTAACAAAAGAAACTCCGAAATCGATTATGAACAAGATTAACCTTTCATCATACAAACCCATCGCGGATATTCAGGACAATATCATTTTTGCCAACAATGGTAATGTGGTCTTGTGCTATGAAGGCAACCTGCCCGAAATATATTCTTTATCAGAAAAAGATTTTGAGGATATGCACGGGGCTTGGTTTCAGGCTCTAAAATCGTTGTCTGTTGGCACGGTGGTTCACAAACAGGATATTTATCTAAAGAAATCCTACGCTTCGGAGCAATTGGCCAATTCTACCTTTTTGGAAAAAGCGACCCACGATCATTTTAAAGGACGCGAGTATATGGAGCACCGCTGCCTCCTGTTCTTTATTCTGACCAAGAATAAAGCGCTCAACAATCCAAAATATGTCAATCCATTTCTTAAGATTTCCAAGAGTATTATCAGGGAACTTGACGATTCTGTGCAGCGCTTTATCGGTTCGGTAAGTGATTCTGTTTCCTTCATCAACAATAGTCGCAAAATGGAATTCCTTCCGCTTGAGGCGAAAGGAATTGAGCAACTGACCAATGGTTATTTCAATGGCTTCAACGAGGGTTTTGATACCGATATTCTTTTAGATAAGAAAAGCGTCAATATTGGAGAAAATTATTTTGATGCCCTGGCCATCAACAGCGAACTGTGCTTCGGCGAAAGTGTACAGAGTAGCAAGACCAATGAGAAATTCACTTCTGACGATTTCGTGTTTCATCAAGGGTTTATTGATGGGCTGGGGCTTACGCTTAACGAGAACCACATTGTTAACCAGATACTATATCTGGACGATAAACAGAAATGGCGTAAGCTGCTGGACAAAAAAGTTGAGGAACTGAACAAAAGTTCCAATTTCGGTTCTCAGAACAAGGTGGTACTCGGAAAAATCCAACATATCCTTGACCAGATCAATGCCGATGACAATGCCCGGATTATCCGTGGCCATTTGAACATCGTGTATTGGGACCGGGAGGCCCGAAACCTGGATAGAATTGCTTCCAAAATAAAAACCGAATTTAAGGAACTAGATATTATCCCCTATTATCCAAGGGGCGAAGAAAGAAAGAATTACATATTGAACAGCTACTGCTGTTTTTCTTCCAATTTCTCGAACAATGATTTATACGTGTCCGATTTGAAACACGCGCTTTGCCTGTTTATCAATAATACAAATTACAAATCGGATGCTACCGGGATCATCTTTAACGACCGGGAACATAACATCCCTGTTCTCAAAGATGTGTGGGATGAACACAAAAAACGAATCAAGGCAAGAAACTTTGCCATTTTTGCACCAACCGGTGAAGGCAAATCGTTTTTGGCCAATAATATTCTGCGCCAATACTTTGAAAGTGGCGTTAGGTTGGTGATTATCGATCTGGGCGGTTCCTACACCAAATTCGCAAAACTTTATCCTGAAAAATATACCGTACTCCGCTACGAGGGTGGGAAAAATTTAGGGATCAACCCTTTTTACATCAGCGATACAATAGACCTAACACCGGAACATTTGGAAGATTTATCGGTCTTTCTATTCGAGCTTTTTGCTTCTGATTTGAAAGTGACCAAGGCACAATCCGTATCTGTCAAGAAAATACTGCGTCATTATTACGATAGCACTGCGGAAAATCATTCGTTGGATGATTTCTACCATTTTATCGAACGCAAACAAAACGAACTTTTAGATCACCTTAAAATCCATCCTGACTACTTCAATGTTACGAATTTCTTGCACGTAATGTCTGAGTATGTTGGCGATGGTCTATACAGCTTCCTCTTTGAGATAAGCGAAGATCAGACCTATAAAATCGAAGACAAACGCCTTATTGTTTTTGAACTGGACGAAGTCAAGGATAACAAGGAAATCCTGTCCGTAATGCTCAAACTGATTAAATCGGCAATACAAAGGACGATTTGGAAAAATAAGGCGGAAAAAGGCATTATTTTGTTTGATGAGTTTGCCAAGCAATTGAAGTTTGAGAACGTATTGGAAAGTGTGGAATTCTATTATCAGGCCATCCGAAAACAGAACGGGGCTATTGGGATTATCCTCCAATCTATCAATCAACTTCCGAACAATTCCACTTCTGCGAGCATCTTAGAAAACACTCAGGTCATTTATAGCTTAAACAATGAAAAAGGCTATGCGGAATTGGTCAAAAGGCTCAACCTATCAAGCCACGACCTGAACCAGTTGAAATCCATCAAAAATAATCTTTCGGGACCTCGCAAGTACACCGAAATGTTCATCAAAATTGGCAAGGAAAGCAACATTTTCCGGCTTGAGGTTCCCAAAGAGGTCTATGCGGCTTACCTCACGGACGGTAGGGAAAATGATGAAATTATGATGTTCTACGCACAGCATCGGGATATGGAAAAAGCAATCAAGGAATATTCATCTAAAAATTAGAAACTATGAAAACAAAACTAGTAATACTCGCAATGGCACTTTTATTCAGCCTGAACATTAAAGCCCAAGGGATGCCCGTCTATGACAACACGAATTTCATAAGCTTGGTCAAATCTCTCGTGGAATCTGCAAAACAGACATCAAACCTCGTCAAGACCGTCAAATTTCTGAAAACTCAAAAGGAAAACCTTGAAAAGGTCAACAATGTGGTCAAACAGTTAAAAGCCGTCGGGGAAATAGGCCGGAACAATCAACGCCTGATCTATGTGATGCAAAATGATCTAAGGGATATTCTCGATTCCCCTTACATCAAACCAAACGAAATAGAACGGGTATCGGAATCATTCAATGCCATTGTTGAAAATTCCTTGGAAACAATGGACTTTATCGATCAGATCCTGTCCAACGATTATCTCAAAATGAGCGATGCCGACCGTGCCGATATTCTAAAGCAAAAGGAAATTGAATCAAAAGAGATGGTATCCAACATAACAGTTAGAACAAGGCGCTATCGCGACATCATTTCCTTCAGGAAAATGCAGGATAAAATCAATAACAGGGAAACAGAATTCTAATTATGACCGCGGCAATCATCTTAGGGATCGGGTTGGAATACGTCGATACCGTTTTCCAGACCATACAAAACAGCGACTTCTCGCAATATACCATTGGGGGAATGAAAACGCTTGCGGTACTTTTCTTTCTGATCAACATCCTCAAAAAATACAATGAGGGCGTTGCCAATATGGATGGCTATACCTGGGGATTGAGTCCGGGGGAACTGGTCAAAAATTTTGCAGTTGTGCTTTTGGTCATTTTTTCAACACAGGTGTTGGGCTTTTTTGATGGCATTCTTGTTTCTATCGAGGCACAATACAGAAACACGGCTCCCGCTTTACTGCCCTTGCAGATGCAGGATATACCCATTGAAGAGGATGTAAATCTAATTGATGCGGCAAAAAATGCAATGACCCTACTTTATGAAGCCTTGGTCACACCATTATTTGGCTTCAAGACATTCGCCTTTATTGGAAGCGTTATCCTATGGATTCTCGATTTATTCATTTATCCGCTGTTCTTGGCCGAACGTTTTTTTCTTTTGGGAATTATGCAGGCGTTTTTTCCACTGGTTATAAGCCTGGCCGTGTTTGAGAAATTTAGGTCATTGGCCTTTAACTTTTTCAAATTGTATGTTGCGGTCTATATGCTAGTGCCAGCCTTCTTTTTGGTCAATGTATTCGTCAATGCGCTTTATACCGAAATAAACACCAACTTTTGGACGAATTTGTTCGGAACGGATATCGGCAGCGGCTTTTTTGCCCCGGTTGTACAGCTTGGTTCGGTGGGGTTTATCGTCTTCCTAAAGTTTAAACTGTACCGGCGCGCTACATCATTTACCCTAAAATTATTTACTGCTTAAACCCGCTGAAATGAAAACACCTTATAAAAATATTTACGTTGTCCTTAGAATAAACCGGTTCATTGTCTTGGCCGTCGTCATCTGTTCCTTATTGTCCAGTTTTTTTGCCGTTTGGATGGTATTCGACATCAATAAAAAAGCCTTGAACAATGCTTTTGCCATCAATACCGATGGAAGTATCATTCCTTTGAAGCTCGTTACGCAAAAGGAAAATTTTAAAGTTGAAGCCTTGGCTCATTTAGAACTTTTTCACAATTATTTCTACAACATCGATGCAAGCAATTATGAAAAGAACTTAAAAAAGGCACTATGGCTTGGGAACAGTTCCGTTGACAACCTCTACCGTCAAAAAAAGGCCGATGGTGTCTATAATCGGTTGTTGCAATATTCATTAATCCAAAAGGTGCTCAGCATTGATTCCCAAATCCAAGAAAAGAATGGGACATACAGCTTTAGAACTGTTACCATTTTTGAAATCAACAGAGGATCGATTATCGATACGTACGAGTTGGTTTCCACCGGAAACCTTATTGCCGTTGATCGGAATTTCCCCAACAATCCACACGGATTATTGGTCACCAACTATTTCGAGAAATCCCTTAAAAAACTGAACAATGAAAATCCATAACCTGCCCGACGGTCAGACGGGTAATTAAAAAACCAATGATTATGAAGATAGAAAAGAAAAAAATAGTCTTTGCGGCCGTATTGGCCGTGATATTAATATTCCTGATTTCCTATTCCGTGATGGTAATAGGCGATGATGAAAGTGAGAACGAGAACCTTAAAGAAACATCGGTTCCAAAACTCGAAGAGGATCAAAAAGAATACGATTCCAAACTGGATGCCATCAATGATTTAAAGGAAGTACGTGAAACCAACGCACCAAGCATCTACGATGAAAAGCTGATTGATTCCCTGGGCTTTTATGATGTAGATTTACCTGAAAAAGAAAAGGAGCGCATTGTGGATAGTATTTACTCCGCAGGAAAAATTAAGTATTCCGAAAAAAATTATAAGAATATTGGCGTTACGAAAGCTGTTGCCAAAGTCGCAAATGTAGTTGACTCCGCAGAAATAAAAGCTGAACAAAAAATTGCTGCCAAGGAATTGGGACTGGAACATCAGTTGTTCTTTGCCTCTTATCCAAAGGAAAGTGATATTTCCATTTCCGGAACAACGGATGCCGTAATCTATGCGGCCGTGGATGGTGATCAAGTGGTCAAGGTCAATTCTCGTTTGCGGATGCGCCTGACCAAAGCCGCTACCATTAATAGCAAACAGATTGCAAAAAACACTCCAATCTACGGTTTTATCAGTTTTCAACCCAATCGGGTGTTGATTGAAATCGAGAATATCGAACACCATCCCACAAAGTTGAAAGCCTTCGACCTACAGGACGGTAGTGATGGCATATATGTGGAAAACAACTTTCGGGCAGAGGTCACCAACGAAGTTGTAGGTGATATGGTGGACGACATTAATATTGCCGGCTTACCACAGGTAAGCGGTTTCAAAAAGATATTTCAGCGCAACCACCGGAACGTAAAGGTTACCGTGCTCAACAATTACAAATTAATCCTAAAACCTAAATTATGAGTCCATAACGGGCATTTAAAAACTCACTCCTATGAAAAATTTTATTCTTATCTCAATATTTTTATTTGGTACTACTTTTACCAAGGCGCAAACGCCCATTATACTCGATACGATTTATGCTAATGACCAAAAGAACGTTGCATTATTCTTCCCACAACCCATCCGCCAAGGAATTACGGGATCTGAAAATTTTGTGTTTACCTATAATCGCGAGAAAGAACAGTATTTCGGGTTGCTCCAGGCAAAGCCGGGAATGGAAAGTAATCTTCTGGTGGTCAATAGAAATGGTTCAGTTTTTTCGTATATTGTAAAGTATAAGAAACAGCTTGATAGGCTAAATTATTTTATACCGAAGTCTAAAAGTATCGGTAATGAAAAGCCCATTGTTGCTGATTCGGCAAAAGTAAATGAGTCTAATAAAGAGTTAGGAAATGAGGTCTATTACTACCAAAAATTCAGTTCCTATCTACTTGATCGAAAACAACGGATTGGCCGAATAAAAAAACGGAACGAGGGCATCGTTTTGAGCATTGAAAATATTGTTTTTGACAAGGATGAGCTTTACTTTGTAATCCAGATTGAAAATAAATCTACCTTGGATTACGATCTGAATTTCTTAAAATTCTCGGTTGAAACGAGACAAAAAGGTAAAAGGAAATCATTGCAACGCCTTTATCACGAGCCAATTTTCAAGTATAATTCGCCCTCCAAAGTAGCAGAAAACGAAACCGTAAGATTGGTTTATGTGCTGCCAAAGTTTTCGATAAGCAATGACCGCAGGACGGTATTAGAGCTTAACGAAAAGAACGGGGAAAGGAACTTAAAACTAAAAATATTGCGTAGATTTATCAACAACCCTAATTAACATCGTTATGAAAAGAATAGCCGTTTTTTTGTCCGTAGTATTTTTTCTGTCTTGTGCAGGAAAACAGGATTTATCCCCCTCAGAAACTGCCAAAATCGTAGCCGAAAGTTTTTATCACGGTGATAAGACAACTTTAAAGGAATATACAACAGCATCTGGATATGCAAATCTTTCCAGTATACAAGAAATGTTTACTGAGGATAAAGATTCTGAATCCAATTTTCAGATAGTGGATAAAAAAACCGAAGGCGAGGTAGCCTGGGTTAAATATTCAACATCGTATGACCCGAAACCAGGTGTTTTTAAAATGGTCAAGGAAGATGCCCAATGGAAGGTCACCCATAATGGACCAAGGGATAAGGGACCGTTTTAAGTCAATTATCCATTGATCTTATAGGCAGGCAATATGAAAATAAGTTTTAATTATTTTAATCCCTTGCAACATTAACTTGCCAATAGCCTCTCGTCCCTTCCTTGCGTTCTAAAAATCCTTTATCCTTTATGGTGTTAATGTGCTTACCCACAGCAGATTCGTTGATACCCAGAGCTTCGGCTATTTCATTATAGGTAATGCCATTATTAGCTGCAATAAGCCTTAAAACTTCTTTTTGCCTTGTGGTAAGTTTTGGATTTTTATCAATTGCACTACCTATTTCACTACTTATTACACCACCTATTACACCACCTTCTTTAGCTTCAACTTGGGCACTATCTTTTACAGCATCTTCTTTAGTTGCAAATGTCATTCTTAGGAAGTTATCTGAAAAAATAAAATTCTCTTTTCCATAATGTTCCAAAATACGGGGAATGCCTGATCCCAATTGCTCCACCAGTTCCAAATCTTTGAAAATACGCATCAACTCCTTGTTTCTTGGTACTGAAAAACCTTCAAAAAATTCCTGTTTGCTTAGGCCTTCCGGTAGGCCGCCTGCCGAGGTGATTTCTATTCTGTCCGTAAATATCTCAAACTTTGGGGTAATTTCATTGGTGTAATTGTTGTGCACAAAGGCATTAATGATGGCTTCGCGCAAGGCAATAGGATTCCAAACGTTTGACTGCTGCCGTTCTTTTGCCGTGATTTTTGTGTTGGTTCTGTTCTCGACCGTAATTTTATCAATTACTTGTTTCGTAGCTTTTACCAGACATTCGTGGCCGTATTCATTGCTTTCTATCAGGTCGGTTCGATTGGTTCCTGAATATTTGGCGACTTTAATGGAAGTATTGTTTTTGTCGGCCAAAAGATAGGCGGCATAGTTGAAATCGCCATCATCTGTTAACAGTTCGAGATTTTTCGCAAAAGCTTTTCCCAGTTTATAACCGGATTCCTCGTAGTAAATTTTTAATTGGCCAAAACTCAAATCTTGTCGTCCGGCTTTGATCTTGCTTATGGAATCTCGGGTACGTTTGGCAAAGAGCTCGTCTATCATTTTTTGGGGCATCGGTTCCGCCGCCGAACCCAAACGGATAAAACAGCCCTTTTCCGACATCCCGTATTTTTTGAGGTGGTAGGGTTTTTCCGGGCCACTCGCTACAATAATCTTTAAGATGTCTTTTCCCTCTCTTTCTTCACTCACGATATCGAATAGTCCCAGAGCGGAAGGCCGGATGTTGTTCTTTATCTTGTCTTTTATTTTTAGCTGGTCACCATCGGCATCTGCCAAGCCGTATGTTCTGCCATTTTTGTCAATGCCGATATATAAAATTCCACCTTCACGATAATTCAGAAAAGCGACAACCTCTTTTTCCAATCCATCGGATAGTTCTCGTTGATATTCTATACGGTTGGTTTCGGTCATAAAAATCCTGATTTTAAGCCATAAAGATACTTATAATTAATTTTTAAATATAGACTTCGCCTCCGCATAAACCCGCTCAAAATTAGCCTCTAAATCAGCCAGGGTAATTTGCTTTGATTCCTCGGGAAGCGCTCTCTGAATCTTTTGTAATTTAAACTGTACCTTTTTATCCTTCCCATCGGCATAGGTGATAAACTCACCCTGTTTTAAGCGAAAGAAAACATCTGCCCTAATTTTTGGAATTTCCTTTTCTCCGGTGGTTATTCGGGTATCAAAATCAAGGTTATGACCACGACTCACGCTTTTGGTAGGGTCTTTAATAATCTCAAAAAAGCGTTCGTAATATTTGGCGGTGTCCGGGTCGTTGACCTTCCCAAAAAATTGATAGGAAAGATTGCTCAATATCGCCTTACTTGCTTTATCGCCGTACATCATGTCATTCTGGATCTTGTCCTGCATCACGTAAATAGTCGCTATATCATAACTCCGCAGCGTTGCCGGAATGCGGTGCATATTCAATAATCGAATAGTCGGCGCTTCCTCCATCAATAGGAACGATGGCTTGGAGTTCCGCACGCTCATTTGTTTTGTAATGGTATGGATAATTGTAGCGATTACAGGCGAATACGAAGTCTCAAACTTGGGATTATTCACTACAGAAAGCAAGCACGGATTTTCTGAATTATTAATATTGAGCGGCACTTCGTCTGCGGACAATGCCATAAAGATGCGTTGGGTGCTAATTCGCTTTAGCGCATTAGCCAAGGTACTTTTTACACCGGCGGTTTGTCGTTCCGAATCTTTCCCACTTATAAAAGCGTCTGCCATTGCCCGGGAAGTGGTATTGGTTTCCAAAAACTGGATAAGGCTGTCCGTGTCCAGATACTGATAAATGGCAATCAAATGGGGAAGAGTACAATATTCGGGATAGGATGTTTTCAGTTTCCATATCAAACCTCCAATCAATCCTTCCGCGGCATCATTAAAAAATTTGGTAGTTCCGCTCGTTCCGAATTCCCGTTGCTCTAATAGGTTTTCTATCAACACCCGGGAAACCTCGTTTACACTTTCCTCGTTATCTAAATAGCGTGGGGCAATGGGATTTACCCTGTGGATGATCTTATCAAAGGAAATGACCTTAAAAGGGATATTGCCATCCCTGAAGAGCGGATAGGCCATTTCGGTCAGCTCAAAATCTTTGTAGTCGTGAATGATCCCACAAAAGCCTTCTTTCTGGAAATGCTTTAAAAATCCATAAACCACGCTTTCGGTCTTCCCGCTTCCGGCAGATCCTATGATGGATGCCCCACGTTTTACATTTTCCAGTTTAAAGTTTCCTTTGGTTGTTGCAAAATTGACCCGATACTTGCGGTCGTCATTTTTGGGTACCTCGGTTTTGTGCAGAAAAACATAGAACCCTGTATTAATTAGCATCAGCGGACAAACCAGAACCAATGAAATTAAAATCAGTTCACTGCTGCCCGATTGATAGAACACCAAAGCCACGATCAAAGCCATATTTAAAATAAATGCATAACGCGTCATTCTGTACAGCATATAAAATAGCGTACTGCTTAAACCAATAATTAAAAGTGTAGTTGTAAGGTTGTCCAGTTGCATAACAAAGATTTAGATTCCGATGGAACTTGATTTGATTGCCACATCCACACCCTTACGCAGCTTATTGAAAATCTTTAGGGCAAGCTGTGCCTGATTGGTCGGTATGCTTGGTATTATCGGGATGTCCGTTTCCCGCATAAGTTTGAAAGCGATTGCCTTTCCATTGATGGGCAATTTCATCAACGATGCAAAATAGGTTTTAGGGTTTTTGATAAAATCCTTCCGGGCCTTGTAGGTTTCCGCAAAGTTCCGTTGGTAGCCAAAAGTCCTGTCAAAGGTCTTTTCTGCCTGGTCAAAAAACTGATCACGGTCAAAACCCCGTTTTACATTTTTACCGTGCATCTCGACTTCCGAGGCCTTATGCTTGCTGCCCGGTGAAAGGCTGAAGGTATTGGATGCATCCTTCCGGCTTACGATGATATGGATATGACTTTGGTTTCCTGCCTTTGGCATCCCCTGGACAATTCGTTTACCGTCTTGTTGGTGGGGAGCTTGGCGTTCCAAATTGGCGACTTCCCGTTCTCTTTTCTTAATGCTTCCTTCCATCGAGCCGTTTTCAATACTTCGGATTTCATTTTTCAGTTGAAGTATTTTGGTGGCAAAGGGTTGGTTTTCCCTAATCTGCCAATCCGTTCCCTTGAAGGTTCGTTGGTGTTCGATCTTTGCATAATATTTTATGTCATCAATAGTTACCGACCGGCCATTGATTTCCCGGTTGAAGGAATTGACGTAATCTTTCATCAACTCGCGGGTGTAATTTTTCAGATCTTCGCTGCTGTTCTGTAACCTGTTCAATTCATATTTGGAAGGGCTGACCGTAATCGAATAGAATTTCGGTTCGGTCTTTTTGAGTTTGGTACCATTTCCATCAATCTCTTTTACCACTTCCTCGGCCAAAATCCCTTCGCCGTATTGATTAAAAAAATGCTCCATATTTTTTTGTTCCAAACCTTGATTTTCTTTTTCCAAATAGCCAACAAAATCTGCCGAACTTTGGGAGTAATTCCCGCCTAATTTTTGAGGTGTGATCGTGATATACATAGCTCAAAATTTTACAGTTCGTTATTGAGATTTTGTTTTTCGCGGAAACGTACTTCTTTCTTTTCCTCCACAAATTTCTTCTCCAAGATCAGGGGTTTCCTTTTCGGTTCTTCGGTCTGAAAAAGGGATTCGATCATTGCCACGGTGGGTTTGGTTTGCGTCTTTTCCATATCCCTCATTATGGCGATTACCGCATTGATCCGTTTTTTTAGATTGGCCTCGATTGTCCTCCCGGTCGGGCCCAACCTTTCCCGTGGGGAGATCTCGTTGTAGAAGAAAAAATCGAGCATCGTGACCATTGCCTCGGTATGCGACTTGAAGTGTGCCTTTGAAAATTCCTGGAAACGTTTCGCCGTTTCCTTTTTGAATCTAATACCGATAAATGAGTCCATAATTCGCCGATTTGTCGCAAATCCTTCCCTAAAAATGGGCGTTCGCAGGGCATTTGTCGCAAATTGTAGAAGGTCGAAAATTTTAAAATTTTACAAATTACTGAATATCAGTTATTTGAAAATAAAAAGGAGTGCTTAACATCGCATCGCGTGTTACCCTCTTGCTACTCCTTTTCGTTCGCCACAGGCGAACAAAAATTCCGTACAATTTGGTCAAAAGCCAATTGCCAATTTCAAGGAAATAATTTCCTGTTATGTAATTTTTCGATGGGCAGGGTTATCGGCGAAAGTCAAAAAATGGATACCCCTACGTAATATTGAATGCTGAATTTCAGCGAAATAAAGATAAGGATTTTTATTGAATCGGTACAAACAGAATGAAAAAAGACCCTTGAAAAATTCAAAGGTCTTTCCGTTCATATTTGGCGGATCTCAAATATTAAATACATAGGTATAACTATAAAGGTTTCGCAATGTTTCTTCTTCAATCATCGTTTCAAAGTTGGTGCAATGTTCCTTTGCGTAGTTTTGAATATCATCGCCAAATTTTTGCTCAACGTCCCTTTTGGAACTTTCCAAAAGGCGTTCCTGGGCTTCCCCGTTCAGGTCTGAAAAATTTAAATAGATCATAATTTTTAGGTCTTTGAATGGGTTAATATTCGCTTGGTAACATCAACGTATTATCCACAAAAAATAACCGCAGTTCATCAAGCGGAAAATCCGTTATGCGATAGCCGTGTTTTCCATAGATGTTCCCATTTCCATCGCTGTAGGTAATTTCGGCTTCGTACCCTGAATAATCCTGATTTTCCTTGGACAACCTTTTAAAGTCGATGGTAATAAAGTAGCTTTTGTCCATTAAGGTTTTGGCAAATGCAGAAGTATCGGTTATCAACCAAAAACATTCCGCAGCTTCCGCCAAATATTTTAATCCATTGGTGTATCGGGTTCTTAATAGTGGGATTTGAAATATTGTTTCCGATCCGTGGAAGTGTTGCAATCCCTCTTTGATTTCTTTAACTTGTGCTTTCATTGTAATTTCTATTTAAGGAGCTAATAATGAAAAGAGGGCGCGACTTTCCACGGAAACGCCCTCTTTGATTTTAGATCAATCGACTGAATTATTGCCGTTGTTCGTTCCCAACAAAAGGATTTCGTTGGCTTCCACCTCGGTAACATAGCGTTTCACGCCCTCGTTGTCCTCATAGCTTCGGGATTTTAATTTCCCCGTTACCCCGATTTCCTTGCCCTTTCCGGCATACTTTTCGATAATTTCTGCGGTTTTTCCCCAGGCTACAATCGTGTGCCATTCTGTATTTTGGACTTTTTCGCCTTTACTGTTCTTGTAATACTCATTCGTGGCGAGTGAAAAACGGGCTACTTTCTTGCCGCTTTCAAGGTTCGTGATTTGTGGCTCTCCGCCAACGTTTCCGATTAACTGTACGTGATTTTTTAAAGTACTCATGATAAAAGAATTAAAGTTTAATTAAAATGCTACCTGAACCATTCAGGCAGTTACTTTTCTATTTTTTTTGAAGTGATTTACTTATTATATCCAGAGCGTTTTCCTTTTTTGTTTTTTTAGCCCCGCTTCCTTTTTGATGTTTTTTGTAAGATTTCATAAGGTTCGTTTTAGATTTACTTCCCATAGAGCCGTCCGCTGTTACCATTTTTTGTTGCTGATACATTTTCAAGAATTGGAATTAATAAGGACTTATAAAAAGGAGGCACGACTGGCTTATGCAGTCCGTTTAATTTCCAATTATTGGTATTTTGCTTACAAAAAAAGGTAGGGACAGCGGCGGTGCGGGAGTAGGTGTAAATGCTTTTGTGAAGTACCAAAACATAGGAAGCGGGACTAAATGATTAAATGGAATTCCGATGAAGCGGACTCCGTTCACGATTTCGTATTGGAATGGAGTGCGCTTCCCGGCAGCGCGGGAAGGGCAAACGAAATGGAAAGCAGAAATTGGGGATGGTGTCCATGACCTTTACAGGGAAGCTCTTTGCCCGGAATGCAGCTTTTCGCGAAATGGAGTGGCAATGTGCTCACCGGGTTACGAAAACCGGTTACTCTTGTTATGTAGGATTCAAAACGGACTTAACTTTAAAGATGTAGATTGGGAATGGAGCGTTCCTGCCTTTTTTCTGGCAGGGTCAGCGCAATGGAAATTGTAATCTTTGAAGTTGTGTCCAAGACCTTTGTAAGGAAGTGCTTTTCCCAGAATGGAGCTTTTTCTGCGGAATGTAGGGGAATGGGCTGAATGGGATTGTAAAGTCCCTTTTCAATTAAATTCTTATGCTGAAATAGAAATAATCCAGTTTGAAGGTACTGGATAAACCTTTAACTAAATTAAGCCATTTCATAAACAGCATCGAATAATTTTTTGTCCAGGCGTTCCTGTTGTGAAAAGCTTTTCTTCAATGTATTGTGAAGCATTTGGTTAAAAGCATTATAGCCTATCCATAAATTAGGTTCATCATTAAGTAACAACGCTTCATTATCCAGAATTTCAAGGATTTCACGGGATTTCTTTGAAGGATCATTGTTCTTATCACTACATTCATACCGGAACAATTTCGTCCTGTCCAAAATTGCCTTCACAAATTCTTTCGTGTCGATGATTTTAAATTCCCTCATTCTGTCGAACTTCTTTGTAATGGCGTAAAATTCATTATCCACGAATTTATCGAACAAATTGTTCAACCTTGGCATTATTAGGTCGGTATTGTTCTTACTGTGCTTGATGGCAAATTCAATCTCGGCTTGTGAAACGTGCAGGCCATTGGAGCATACCTGTCGGTAAAAACCAAAATGTCCAGATGTTTTTTCGCTCCCATCATAGGAATTCTTGAACCGTAGCATTGGCAATATCAAGTCTTTTTCGTTTTTGACCGAAAATTGGCTGTTGTCATCTATGATGAAGTCGGTAATAAATGACCTGTCATCCCTGTTGATTGTCCGTTTCTGATAATTCAGCTGTGCATCAGTCAACATTTCTTCAGCTCTTCTAAAGAACAATTCATTGGGTATGTGGCCATAGCTGTTCGATACCACATTGACGATCTTGCCATTGGAGATTATGGCATTTTCAAGTCCCCTTCGGGATTCCATCTGGGTCAGGCTTCTCAAAGACTTCATTTCTGATGGAACGAAGATTTCATCCTGCTGTAAATTTGATAAATACATAACATTTGATTTTAGTTAAACAATTAATATTTAAGCTATAACCAAACGGAAGATAAAATCTCAGCTCAAAAGGAAACGGAATAAATAGCGAGTGGGGGAGCGGCTTTATGCCGTAGTCTTTTGATGGGAGTATTTTACGGGTTTCCCTTTGCGCTGATATTGATTATATACTATTCACCTCTCTTTTGAATTTAAAGGATAAAAGAAAACCTACTCTTTTGGAGCAGGTTTCCTGTTTTAGGATTTGAAGTTTCCTAAAGTTCAAATTTTACAATTTGTTCTTCAATCTCGGACTTTCGTTCCTCCAAAGTGGACTGCAAGTGTGTTGTAACCAATTTGATAAGGTTCGTATTGGTCGTCTTAAATTCCAAATTGTGGGAGTCCCGGATGTAAAACGACGTAGAATCTCCTTGATTATAGTTGAACTTCGTCAACTCATTCAAGGTTTGGTTCAACCGTTCCCGTTGGGTGGCCAATCCTTTCAGTTTTTCAAAATTCTGGATTCGGTCATCCAGACTAATGGTAGTCTTTTTGGATACTACCGCTTTTTCTGTTGAAGCTGCTTTTCCGATAGCTTCATCGGTCAGCTTTTCCTGTACTTCCTTTTTAACGGATGCATTATCCTTTTTTGCAGTTCCGTTTTGTTTTACTGTTGTTGCCATGATTGTAAATTTTAAGTTAAACATTATTTTAATTGTTTTGGCAGCTTGTAAGGCAACGAGCAATACCAAAACAGGGCATCAACAGCCACGGCAAGGAAGGGGCAAGGTATGAGCGGTTATTTTTCGTAGAAAAATGTTCGGCATCCCGGAGGGTCTGGCCTTGACCAAGCGGTGGGTCGTGGCTACATTTGCCCACCGTTTGGTTTTGATTGCCTCAGCTGACCGGAACAAAAAATGAATTGACGCAGAAATTTATGGCTCAATAAAAAACCAAAATCTGCAAGGGATCAGACGAAAAAAATAAGAAACGACTGGATTAGAACCTAAAAGGTGCTTTCCAAATCGAATTATTGATAATGCACCCTTGTTTCGGCCTTGTCCGTGGTGTTTAATTTACTGCGCAACAAACGCATATCCGATGACACTTTTTGTTCGATAACCCTGGCATAGATTTGCGTTGTGGAAAGCTTCGTATGACCAAGTAATTTTGACACGGTCTCAATGGGCACCCCATTCGAAAGCGTAACGGTAGTTGCAAAAGTATGTCTTGCCGCGTGGAACGTAAGCTTCTTATTAATTTTCAGGATAGCAGCTACTTCCTTCAAATATTTATTAATTTTTTGATTGGAAAATACTGGCAGAAGTTTTTCTTGCTTGCTTTTAGGTTCTTGGTCATACTTTTTCAATATATCAAAAGCTTTATCCAAAATTGGAATTTTTACTGCTTCATCGTTCTTTTCCCTTTTTGTGAAAATCCAGTAATCCCCATCGATACCGCGCACAATATGGTCATCGCAGAGCACTTTTACATCAATATAGGACAGGCCGGTATAACAGGCAAAAATAAAAACATCCCTTGTTTTTCGGTGCTTTTCTAGGGAAAGCTGACTGGATTCCAAAACTTCAAGTTCCGATTGGGATAAAAATGCCCGTTGGTGCTTTTTGAATTTTAAGGAGAACCTTACAAAAGGGTCTTTCTCGATCCACTCCAACCGAAGGCCCAGGTTCATCATCTTTTTCAACCGCTCCAAATGTTTCATAACCCCATTATTTTTGAGGGGCTGGGAACGGTTTATGGATTTTCCATTACGAAGGAACTGCTCAAAATCAATGATGAATCTATAGGATAATTGTTTTAGGTAAACGTCATTGGTTTTTAGTTTGTTCTTTAAGTACCGTTTGATGTAGCGTTCGGTAGTGAAATAATTTTTCAACGTACCGGGTTTAAGTACCGAAACCATGTTCTCATTGTGGTAAGAAACCAGTTGAAGCAGTGTTTTGTGCTGTTCATCTTCCCCCAGGTACCGGGCTTTAATGACTTGCGCAGTAACGTATTTGGATTCGCCCAGAAGCTGTTTGTGACAGTCCAGTAAATCGGAGTAAACCTGGTCTAAATAGACGTTGAGGGCTTTCCCCTCAGAAGTTCTCGAATTTGCCCTTTTGGAACGGGTATTCCAATAGGTAACCGATGTGGATCGTTTTAAACTGATCTCGGCACGTTTTCCATCAACCGTGATGCGGGCATAAATGGGTGCCAAATCATCTTTTTTCTTGGCCATACTCAGCCAAAAATGAATGTTAAAAGTCTTTGAAGTTTGCATAAACCCTCGCTTTAAGTTAATAATCGATTTGTTTACGAAAGTCAAACCGAGGCGAAAGTCAAATCTATTGAATTACCAATGTAGTGAAAATTCTGGTAATAAATCAGGTAACCGAATAGGTAACCTTTCATTTGATAATAAAGCTAATCTTATGATTTCAATAAAAATGAAAATAACTGATTTTCATAAGATTAGCTATATTTTGGTGTCTATTGACACCGTAATTGTCGGGGTGGCAGGATTCGAACCTGCGGCCTCCTGCTCCCAAAGCAGGCGCGATAACCGGGCTACGCTACACCCCGAAAACTAGCGGAGAGTGTGAGATTCGAACTCACGCGACAATTGCTCGTCGACAGTTTAGCAAACTGCTCCATTAACCACTCTGGCAACTCTCCGTTAAATAATGAACTTGGTAATCGTTTTTGCGGATGCAAATGTAGCTTTTACATACATACCTTCCAAACCTTTTATTCCTTTTTTCTGAAGGATATTACTCCAAAAACTATAAAGTATTTTTAAACCCTTTGCCTTCAGAAAATTATGTGTAAAATTAATTTTCTTTTTTGATGTTGATCCTGGAGATAATCCTCATCTGCTTTAGCGAGTAGTGGATGCATTCTTAAAAGGATTTTGAGTTTTTTATTGAGAAAAAGCTGTAAAGGAGTTTTAAAATATTATCTTGAATATTTATTGAAAACAGACGTTCCGGGAACGTTCTCTAGCCTTTAGCGAAAACCATGACAGAAAACATACTACAAGAACCGATATTGGATGCTTCAAGAATTACACAACTTATTCCGCAAAAACCACCCTTTGTAATGGTGGATAGTTTGTATGAATACAGCCATCTCGCTGGAAAAATGGGATTCACCATTCCGGCTGATAACATTCTGGTTCAAGATGGTAAATTTTCAGAACCCGGTGTCATAGAACATATGGCCCAAAGTATGTCACTCCATAGAGGCTATAGAGGGTTTCTTGCGGGACTGGAAAAGCCGGAAACCGGTTTTATTGGTTCAATAAAATCTGTTGAAGTTCTAATCCTGCCCAAGATTGGTACCCGACTTACAACTTATGTAGACATTCAACATGAAATCAAGAATGTCACAATGGTCACCGCGAGAACAGAGGATGAAAAGGGGAACATTATAGCCACCTCAGATATGCGGACAGTGACAGTAATTTGAAATCTGAAGGTGCTATTAATCCTTAGAATTCTCCTTAAGAACTGAGATAATCTTATATTTTCTGCTTATTTTTATTTAACCGTTATACAATAGCTAAAATGCTTTTAAAAGATTTTTATTCGGTAGTTCAAACCACCAAGAAAGATGGACATTTTTTTACTGAAATTAAAATCAGGAAAGACCACGAACTTTATCAGGGGCATTTTCCCGACCGTCCGGTGACACCCGGAGTTATTCTAATGCAGATGTTCAAAGAGGAACTGGAGCGGCAAACAGGGAGGGAATTAAAGTTTTCAAAAGCAAATAATGTAAAGTTTATGGCTGTTGTAGATCCCAATGTAGATGATATTTTAATTTTGGAATCTGAAATTGAAGAAGTCGGTAAAGCCATCATTTTAAGAGGAAATGCCCGAAACAATGGTTGTCTGGCATTGAAAATCAATGCGACCTATAATTAGTTTTAACTTTCTGGAAAAGTTTTATTCACTTTCTGTTTTAAATAAAATTTTTGACCTCTTTTTAAAGCTAATATTTTGAGTAAATCGCCTATATACCAATCCAGGTTCATCAAATTTAACTGTTGTGTCCTGGTTCCAACCTATAACAATGCCGGATCTCTGGCTAGTGTCCTTCAGGATCTTTTGGTATATACAGAAAATATAGTAGTGGTAAATGATGGTTCCACAGATGATACCCGAGATATCTTAACCGGATTTTCTGATCTGGAAATCCTGCATTTCAAGGAAAATAGAGGAAAAGGAGTGGCCCTTAACAGAGGATTTAAATTTGCTCAGGAACTGGGTTATGAATATGCT
Source organism: Autumnicola psychrophila (assembly GCF_031846645.1). Lineage (NCBI taxonomy): Bacteria > Pseudomonadati > Bacteroidota > Flavobacteriia > Flavobacteriales > Flavobacteriaceae > Autumnicola > Autumnicola psychrophila. The sequence continues at coordinate 32,960 of NZ_JAVRHN010000010.1, read as the reverse complement.
ATAACAATAGATAGCGATGGGCAACATTATCCCGATGATCTGGATATCTTCTTAACCGAGCTGGAAAACAGGCAACCCGGAGACCAGGAATTACTTCTTGTTGGAGATAGAAATATGGGACGCGATGATATACCGGGGAAAAGCTCAACGGGTAATAAATTTTCTAACTTTTGGTTTCTTGTAGTTACTGGCACTCAGCTTAGTGATACGCAAAGCGGGTATAGGCTATACCCCTTAAATGTGGTGAAAAACATTCGGTTTTATACCCGTAAATTCGAATTTGAAATTGAGATTATTGTAAAATCGGCATGGAGGAATGTAGAGGTAAAGAACATCCCTATAAAGGTTTTTTACGAAGAAAACAGGGTGACACACTTTCGGCCTTTCTGGGACATTACACGTATTACATTGCTTTACATGTGGTTTGTACTGGTAAGCTTCTTTTATATACATCCACGCAACAAATATCAGGACTTTAAAAAGAAAGGGTTTAAGAGATTCTGGAAAGAAGATATTGTAAAGAGTCAGGAACCAGCACACAAAAAAGCTGCAGCCATAGCATTAGGTGTTTTTATTGGAATTTCGCCCTTCTGGGGCTTACATACACTCCTGGTTTTTTCCCTGGGCGCTTTTTTTAGGTTGAATAAAGTAATTGCCTTTTTGTTTTCAAACATCAGTATTCCGCCGCTTATTCCTTTTATTATTTACGGAAGTTATCAGATGGGTTCTTTTATTTCTGGTAATGGTTTCGACTGGAAACTCAGTATGGAAAATTTCGATTCTTCGGCTGAAATTTTTCAGAGTCTCGGGCTATATATTCTGGGAAGTTTTGTTTTAGCAGGATTATTTGCGCTGGTACTATGGGTTGTATTCTACTTCCTTTTTTCTTATTCTGAACAAAAACACGTTGTGAAGAGTTAGCGTTCTACTTATTACCGAAAATGTGGAAATTTAAGTGATCACTTTTCTGCTGAAAGTTCTATGAAGATGTTTTTAAATCTTGCGGGATCTTATCACAATATTTTCATTATCCAAATTGGTTGTAAAAAACAAGTAGTCCCTACCACCATCTTTTATCTGAAATTTTTTTCGTATTTCTGAAACCGATTCAGGAAAATTTCTGGTGGTTATATTCGCTTTCTCACCTTTAAACTCTTTCTTCAGGTTCTTTTTATTAAATTGCTTAACATCAATTATTTGAAATATTCTTCCTGGAAAATCTTTTTCTTCATCAGAAGTAAATAGGTGGGAGTTTGGATGTAACTTTTCAGTCTGTGTTTGCCGGCCAAGTTCCGCAAACAATCCGCTTTTCATGATTGCGGGATTAGGTTCATAAATAAATTTTCGCGGCAGGGAGTATTTCAGATCTGCGACTTCTGTTCCTCGAATATTTTCAAAAACCTGATCTCCTTTTTTCTGAAAATTTATAGTCTTAATTCTAATTTCAGAAGTGGAATTTTTCTTCAATATCCACAGCAATTCTTTTACTTCGTTTTCTACGGAAACAATATGGATTTCCACTACATTTTGAAGTTCTTCAAGACCTGCCTTTAAATCGAGTAGGGGAGACGTTTTGATAAGGATATTGTCTGTTCGTGAGAAAAGTAACTCAAGATGCTTCGGAACATCAGGAAGGCAATCCTGAAGCCTGAAAACCTTGCCGCCCTTATTATCACGTCTCGCAGGATCTATAAATATCCAGTCAGATTCAGAAGAGTTTTTTTCTAAATATGTTATTCCATTCCCTGTAACCACCTCAATATTTTCTGCACCTAACTTTTTAAAATTATGAGAGGCAATTTCAGCTAATTCTGTGTTCATTTCGCAGTAAATCACTTCCCTAAGGGTTTTTGTAAAGCAATAGGTGTCTACCCCAAATCCTCCGGTAATATCGATTAGCCGCTCTCCATTTATTATTTCAGCTTTATATATTGCTGTTTTTTCTGAAGAAGTCTGCTCAAGATTTAATTTTGGAGGGAATAAAATTTCCGGTGCATTAAACCAGGTAGGCAACTTTTTTTCCGAAGTTTTTAAGCTCTTTATTTGTACAGCAAGCTCCTGAACCGTGATCTCGGGAAAAGGACTTCCTTTAAGAATTAACTTTGAGAGATCTGAATTTCGGTTCTCCTGAATAAAATCCTGAACATCTTTGCGTAATAAATTTGTGTTCAAAATTAGTATTTTAAAGGTCCCGAGTTAGTCTCTTTACAATTTTGTATTCACTTAAAGATTCTTTTGCAATTACTTTTAAAGCGGTATAAAATGGAACGGCAACCACCATCCCGGTAATTCCAAAAAGTAATCCGGCAATTAAAATAATAAGAAAAATCTCAAGTGGATGCGAGCGTACACTAGCTCCAAAAATCATGGGCTGTGATATAAAATTATCGATCAACTGGCAAATTCCATAACCCAGCATCACATACATTAGCCGTGGTAGAATTATCACTGTAAAATCAGCTCCTAAATTACTTGATATTACAAAAAGAGCTATCAGAATTCCCGCAAATAAAGGACCTAAATAAGGAACCAGGTTTAGTGTGGCGCAAATAAAAGCGATAGCAATAGGATTTCTTATTTCAAAGACACTTAGGAGGATAGTATAAAGGATAAACAATACACTTACCTGCATGGTAAGACCCACAAAGTAGCGCGATAATAAAATTTTAATCTTATTAAATACTCTTTGAAATTTTCCCTCATTCCCCTGATTCGCAAAAACAAGGATGCTGTTAATCATTAATTTACTATCCTTTAACAGGAAAAATGAAATAAAAATTATGGAGAATATAGCGATAAGGGCAGCTCCAAGGATTCCGAAAACGTTGTTTAAAAACTTTGGAATTGCAGTAATATCAAAATTTCTTACAAATTCACTTTGCTTCAGTCCTTCTATGATATTTATTTCTTCCACACCCAGGTAAGTATTAATCTGGGTATTAAGGTCATTTAAATCAGTCCTAAAGGCTTCCATGTCTATTTGTCCCAAATGCTGACTCTGTTCTATGACAATTGGAACAAATACAAAAACAACTCCGGTAAAGAAAGAAAGTACCAACAAAAGCACCAGGATTACAGCCAGCTGGTTGGGAATTTTTAGCTTTTGCTTTAAAAAAATAACCACCGGCCGTCCAATAAGGGAAATCACACCTGCAATAGCAATATATACTAAAACCGACTGGATTTCATATAAGAAATATAGTAGTAATATGATTCCCAGCATAATACCGGTAGCACGTAAGATTCCGTAAGAAAGTTCCTTTGCGTTCACAGCGTAAATATATTATTTTAATTTAAAGCTGAATGCTTTTTCTGATTTCATAAAGGGCAATAGCTGTTGCCTGGGCTACATTCATACTGCTATTGTTCCCAAACATCTCAATATGAAAAACTTTGTTGCAAAGGGAAAGTATTTCCTCCTGTATGCCATTAGCTTCATTCCCTATTACCAGCGATATTTTTGAAAATTCAGAAAAGTCTATGGATTCTATTGCGACACTTTCCGCTGTAATTTCTAAGGCAAAAGGAATATAAGACTCATCCTTGTATTTTTCAACAGCTTCTTTTGTCTGCTCAAAAACTTCAAACCGCACATATTCGTGTGTATTTCTGGCTGTTCGTTTTAACCTGTTACTGGTAAGGTTCGGAAAGTTTCCGCAGAATATTACTTTTTCTATTCCAAAGGCATCGGCCAGTCTAAAAATACTGCCGATATTGGCCTCTCCTGAAACATTATCGAGGATTAGGATTATAGGGCATTCTCTTTTATTAAACCTGGACTGCTGGTGTGAGAGTTGTTTTTTCAATTTTCAAACGCGTATTTTAAGATATTCGCTCCCATTCGTAAAGCCTTTAGCCGTACTTCTTCAGGATCATTATGAATTTCGGGATTTTCCCAGCCGTCTCCCAGGTCACTTTCATAGGTAAACAGACAAACCAACCGATCATTTTCAAAAAGACCGAAGGCCTGTGGCGGCTTATTATCATGTTCATGAATCTTGGGCAAACCGTTTGGAAATTTATAGGAGGTACTAAAAATGGGATGATCGGCAGAGAGTTCAGTTAATGCTTTCTCCGGAAAAACCTTCTTCAGTTCTTTCCTGATATATTCATTCATCCCGTAATTGTCATCAATATGAAGAAAACCGCCACTTAAAAGATATTTTCTCAAATTTTCTACCTCTTCATCATTAAAAAAGACATTTCCGTGACCGGTCATATGAATATATGGATACTGGAAGATATCTGCAGCGCCTGGAGTTACCGTTTCTGGCTTTTTTTCTATTGCAGTGTTGATATTTTTGTTGCTGAATTCAATAAGATTGGGCAGGGCAGTGGGGTTTGAATACCAGTCACCGCCGCCACTGTATTTTAAGACTGCAATTTTCTGAGCTAATAAAGGAGCACTGCAAAAAATGGCAATTATCAGTAAAGATATTTTTTTCATCTTATTAAAATTCGATTAAACTGAAGTAGCACTGTAACTCCTGCAAGGTTTTTATAACCTTGTAGGTTCCTTTTTCATGCCTACAAAATCGAAAAGAGACTTTGCAGGAAAACACAATCTCTTAAGCTCGTAAATTAAAAAAAAATATTTCTGCTAATATAATGCCGATAATTGGCATTTTCAAGAGGTGGCTAAATTTACAGTTTTCGGCAAATAGGTGCTACAATGGAAGTGAAAATAAAATTTCGATTCTAAAGTAAAATTATTCCTGATTTGCCAGCGCAAACGTGTGGCAGGCAACAATAGCAGCGGTTTCGGTTCTTAAGCGGCTGTCACCCAGGCTTACTGGCTGCCAGTTCTGTTCCAGGGCTTTTTCTATTTCTTCTGAAGAGAAATCCCCTTCAGGACCAATAAGCATAACCGACTTTGATTTCGGTTTTATGCTGTTTTTTAGCAAATATCGCTCTTTATCATCTTCGCAATGGGCAATAAACCGATCTCCTTCAGTATGAGCACTTAAAAATTCAGAAAAAGTTAGTGGCTCATTAAGTTTGGGAATTCTAAAATGGAGGGATTGCTTCATCGCACTTTGTAAAACCCGCTCAAAGCGATTCAGTTTAACAACTTTACGTTCGCTGTGGTCGCAAATAATCGGGGTGATTTCGTGAACCCCGATTTCTGTCGCTTTTTCCAGGAACCATTCAAAACGATCATTCATTTTTGTGGGAGCCACAGCCATATGCAGGTAATAAGGAGCAGACTCTTCAGTTTTTACTTCAAGAACTTTGGCAAGCGCCTGATTTCCGGTTTGAATGAGTTCTACCGTAAATAAAAAACCTTTTCCGTTTGTTACTTCCAGCACATCACCTTCTTTTTTCCGTAGAACTTTCGCGATGTGTTTACTTTCATCCTTCGGAAAGATGACCTGTGTATCTTTTTCCTGTAATTCGGGATGATAAAATAATTGCATAAACTAAAATTTGTATCGCGCCTGTGCGGTGGTGGAAAAATCTGAAAAATCCTTCTTTAAAAACTTATAATGACCTGCAATGGCGATCATCGCTGCATTATCTGTAGTATATTCAAACTTCGGAATAAAAGTAGTCCAGCCGTATTTTGTTTCTGCTTCCTTGAGGGCGTTTCTTATTCCGCTATTAGCTGAAACCCCGCCGCCTATAGCGATTTGTTTTATTCCGGTTTCTTTTACGGCAAGTTTAAGCTTATCCATTAAAATGGCAATTATCGTGCTCTGGATAGAGGCGCAGATATCCTTCAGGTTTTCCTCTATAAAATTAGGATTTTCCTTTGTTTGCTTCTGAATAAAATAAAGCACAGCAGTTTTAAATCCGCTAAAGCTAAAATCAAGCCCTTTAACCTTCGGTTTTGGAAATTTAAAAGCTTTTGGATTACCTTCTTTGGCATATTTGTCAATTAACGGACCGCCGGGATAAGGTAAGCCCATAATTTTTGCACTTTTATCAAAAGCTTCTCCAACGGCATCGTCTGTTGTTGTTCCAATAACTTCCATTTCAAAATAATCTGAAACTTTTACAATCTGGGTATGTCCACCGCTAATGGTAAGGGCAAGGAATGGAAAAGTCGGCTTTTCAAAACCATCTTCTTCAATAAAATGAGCCAGAATATGCGCCTGCATATGGTTGATTTCGATTAACGGAATACGAAGTCCCATCGCCAGCGATTTTGCAAAAGAAGTGCCTACAAGAAGGGAACCCAATAATCCGGGACCACGTGTAAAAGCGATTGCAGATAGCGCATTTTTGTCGATATTTGCCTTTTTAAGAGCCTGATGAATAACAGGAACAATGTTTTGTTGATGGGCTCTGGATGCAAGTTCTGGCACTACACCGCCGTATTGCTGGTGAACCTCCTGGGTGGCGACAATATTTGAGAGAATCCTGCCGTTACACAATACGGCTGCAGCGGTATCATCACAAGAAGATTCTATGGCGAGTATGTAAATATTTTGTTCTGTCATTGCGGGCAAATGGGCATAGAAGTTGTTAATTTTGTACAAAGTTAAAACATAAAAGCATATCAAAAAATTCTGGAAAATATTAAAAAAAATAGTAGTTGGGTTGCTTTTATTTTTTATCCTTTTATTGATCTTATTTTCCATTCCTGCCGTACAAACTTCTGTAGCAAAAAAAATCACCAGCTCGCTAAGGGAAAACAGTGACATAAATGCATCTATTGATCGTGTAAGCCTTACTTATTTTGGGAATGTGAAAATTAATGGCATTTTCGTGGAGGATCATCATCAGGATACTTTACTTACTGCCGGGGAGGTCAGGACCTCTATTCTTAGCTTTAGAAACCTTTTTAATAATAGTCCTTCTTTTGGGAACACTGTGGTTCGTGATCTAAGGCTGAATATGAAGCGATACGAAGGGGAGGAAAGGGATAACCTGTCGTTGCTTTTATCGAAACTTAAAAAGGAACCTACCGGCGAACCTTCTGCTTTTGAATTAAATGTGGATGATATTCAGATTTTGAATAGTCATTTTAGCTATTGGGATGAAAATTTGGAAAATCCTGATATTCTGATTTTTGATGACCTCACAATTTTTGCTGAAGATTTAAATATTGATGGTGATATAATTGCCGTGGATATTACCGGATTAACTGCTGAAGAAGCCCGTGGTTTAAGCATCAGCAATTTAACCACCTCTTTTTTATATAGTTCAACCGGCATGCAATTGGAGGAACTTGTACTTGAAACAACTGAATCCAAAATTCAGGGAAACCTGGTTTTTGAATATACACCCGAGCAATTTTCCAATTTTGTGAACGAGGTGCAGGTTACAGCAGATTTTTCTGAATCTATGATTTCAAGTGATGACCTGAAGGTTTTTTATGATGGGTTTGGAACAGATCAATTACTTATTTTCAATACAATCCTTAATGGAACCCTTAACGATTTCAATTTAATTGATCTTCAGCTTAAGGGGATGGACAGAAGTGCTGTAGATGGGGACTTTGTTGTGCAGGGAATTTTTCCACAGGAAACTACCAATTTTCAGATAAGCGGTGAATTTAGTCAGTTTAATTCCAATTATTACGACCTCGTTAATTTGCTTCCGCAGGCGCTATTGGGAAAATTACCGGAAACGCTCCGGGATTTCGGAAATGTCCGTATGCAAGGAAACGCCTTATTAACAGGTAATTCCCTGGATGCAGATGTGATTATTAATACTCAGCTAGGCTCTGCCGATGCAGATTTTGTGCTTAGGAATTTTGATAATACCAGGACGGCAAATTATAAAGGCAATCTTATTTTCAGGGACTTTAATATAGGACGCCTTGTTAATAACCCCACCCTGGGTAAAACAAGTTTTAATCTGGATGTTGATGGAAAAGGTTTTGATGCAGAAAGTATAAACGCACAGTTGCGTGGTGCCATTTCTGAAATCAATTATAATAATTATACCTACAAAGACATAAGAGTGATTGGAAATCTCAGGAATCCTGTCTTTAACGGTAACCTGGTTTCCAATGATCCTAATCTTAGAATGGAATTTAACGGACTCGCAGATATTTCTCAGGATATCAACGTATATGATTTCGAGGCTGCTGTGAATTATGCCGATTTAAATGCTCTCAATTTTGTTACCCGTGACAGCGTTTCTGTTTTTAAAGGAGATGTAATTATGAACATGAAAGGTACTACTATAGATAATGCCTTCGGAAGCATTTTGCTGCTTAACACCTCTTACCAGAATCAAAACGATCTCTATTATTTTGAAGATTTTAGTATCGTCTCATCATTTGAAGGTGAAGAACGTACCATCGCCATTAATTCACCAGATGTAATTAGTGGTCAGGTAGAAGGTGTTTTTCAATTACGGGAAGTCGGCGCACTTTTTGAAAATTCCCTGGGTAGCATTTATACCAATTATCAACCAAGGACGATTACTACTAACCAGTATATGGAATTTGACTTTGATATTTACAGTCAGATTGTAGAAATATTTTATCCCGAAATTCGTGTTGCTCCAAATACCTTTCTTCGCGGAAGGGTAGAATCTGATGAATCGGAATTCAAACTCAATTTCCGTTCTCCAGAAATTGAAGCATTTGACAATTTAATGGAAGATATAAACCTTCGGGTAGATAATACCAATCCTATTTACAATACTTTTTTTGAAGCTGACAGTGTATCCACAGGTTTCTACAATTTTTCTGAATTCAGCTTTATAAATGTAACGCAGCGTGACACTTTATTTATAAGGTCAGAATTCCAGGGGGGTAAAAATAATTCTGATTTTTTTAATATTAACCTTTACCATACTATTAACGAGGAAAATAAATCTGTGGTCGGCATACAACGATCCGATCTCACTTTTAAAGATAATCTTTGGTATATTAATGAAGAAGGAAACAAAAGCAATAAAATTGTTTTTGAGAACAACCTAAGAAATATTGTGATAGATTCTTTGGTGATGAGCCATGCTGATGAAGAAATACGACTTGGCGGGGTAATGCGCGATAGTACGTACAAAGACTTTCGCATGGAATTTGACGATGTCGATATTGGTAAAATAACGCCGGTCATTGATAACCTCGACCTGGCAGGAAGATTAAACGGAAGACTGGATTTACTTCAGGAAAACGGTGCGTACTATCCAAATACTTCTTTAAAAATTGACTCGCTCAATATCAACGAAAATTTACTCGGAAATCTTTTAATAGATGTAGAAGGAAATGAGAACCTTACCAGTTATACCATTAACGCCAATCTAAAAAACAAGGATTTTGAATCTCTCAATGCAATTGGTAGCATTAACGTTAGTGGCAGCCAACCTACAATAGATCTGGAGGTTGAGCTTGATGATCTAAACATGGCAGCTTTTAGTCCATTAGGAGGAGAAGCTATAAGCAATATTCGTGGAAAAGTTTCCGGAAATGCCAGGGTAGTGGGGAATTATAAGAATCCCGAATTTGGGGGGCAGCTACTTATGGATAATGCAGGCCTGAGCATCCCATATTTGAATGTCGATTACGATTTTGATGATCAATCTGTGGTAAACCTGACACAGCAACAATTCGATTTTGATAACATAGGTTTAACCGATACCAAGTTTGATACTCGTGGTATATTGGACGGAAATATTTCTCATAAGAACTTTTCTGAATGGTTTCTGAATCTGGGAGTTACTACAAACAGGCTTTTAGTACTGGACACTGACGCCGAAGAGGATGCGCTTTACTACGGAACTGCTTTTATAAGCGGCGACGCATCTATCGAAGGCCCTACAGACGAATTATTGATAAACGTTAATGCCACGACAGAACGTGGTACTGTTTTTAAAATACCTTTAAGCGACACAGAATCTGTTGGGGACAATTCCTATATCCATTTTTTAAGTCCCGAAGAAAAAGCAGCAAAACAAGCCGGAAGAGAAGTTGTCTTACCTGAAGTAAAAGGAATTGAAATGGTTTTTGATCTTGACGTAACCAACGATGCTGAAGTGGAAGTGGTGGTAGATCAAACCAGCGGAAGTACTTTACGAGGTCGGGGTGCAGGTAACTTATTATTGGAAATTAATACCAATGGGAAATTTAACATGTGGGGAGATTTTATTGCTTACGAAGGAGTCTACAATTTTAAATACGCAGGACTGGTCCAAAAAGTCTTTAGAGTTCAACCTGGTGGAAATATTAACTGGAATGGAAATCCTGTACAGGCAGAGCTGGATGTGAGTGCTGTTTACGAACTAGACGCCAACCCTTCAGTTCTTCTGGAGAATCCTTCAGTTAACCGGAAAATTCCGGTAGAAGTAATTATTAATCTTCAGGGGCAGTTGGCCCAACCGGACATCACTTTTGATATAGGTTTTCCTAATGCCAGTTCAGTAGTGCGTTCAGAATTAGAGTATAGGATAGACGACCGGGCGAGTAAAGAATTGCAGGCGCTCTTTTTGGTAACTCAGGGCTCATTTTACAGTGAGTTCGGTCTTCGGCAAAATGCTATTACGGGTACACTGGCAGAACGTGCGTCGAGTATTGTAAACGATATTTTTGCCGATGAAGATGGAAAATTCCAGGTGGGAGTAAACTATCAACAGGGTGATCGTACGCCAGACCAGCAAACTGTAGATCGTTTTGGTCTTACACTTTCAACACAAATAAGTGACAGGGTATTAATAAATGGCCAGGTGGGTGTTCCTATAGGTGGGGTGACGGAATCTTACATTATTGGGGATGTGGAAATCGACTTTCTGTTAAATGAAGATGGAAGCCTTAGGGCAAAGGTTTTTAACCGTGAAAATAATATCCAGTTTATAGGTGAAGAAATTGGATTTACACAAGGAGTGGGCTTATCCTATTCAGTCGATTTTGACACTTTTAAAGAGTTGATAAGAAAGATCACTGATGCTGAACTAGCTAAAGCAGAGGCGCGTAAAGAAGAGGAGGAGGAAACCCGGGAATCTATCGCCCCGGATTATATCAATTTTCCGGAAAATGGCCAGAATTAAAAGCGCAAATAAAAATAAAAGAGGAACGCGATACATTTCGCGTTCCTCTTCAATTAGAAAATCTTCCCAGACTTTCTAAACTTTTTAAACTTCCCTTAGTTCTTTCTGTACTTCAAGCTTCCTGAAACTAAGGCTGAAGTTTTTAAGTAGGAAATTTGCCCTTTTTCTGGAAACACCCATTCTTAAAAAGTGGGTTAGCAAACATTCTTTTACGCAGGTTTTTACCTCGCCTCTTTTTATACAATGCGATGAGATACGTGTGAAGACGTGATCATATTCTGAAAAAATTTTTGTTGTCACATCCAGGATAATATTTTCTTCGAAATACCTGGCGGAGAAATAATAGTCGAAGTGAATTTCGTTAGCACCTTTAAAGATAGGCTTGGGACTTTGAGGTAGGTAAAGAAAACCCGTGGTTGGTTTGTATAACATAAGGCTGAAGATTTTGGTTGCTGTCCAAAAGGATTCTTAAATATAGTAAATTACTTTTTTATTTTGGGTTTTTAACATTCACATTTACAATAAGTTAACACGATGTTAAAGTATCTGGTGAAAAGAGTACTAATGGACAAAACTTAGATTCCACGTAAGAGGCTAATAAAAAAGGGGGACAATCCATTATGAGATGCCCCCTGTTTAGTCTTTTATATCTCCCCAAATACAAAAGACCTTTAAAATTTTAATTTCCCTTGTATAACATCAACTCATATGAGGTGTAAGTTTCATTTATATTTATAGAGAGGGTCAAAAGTCTTGTGCATGATAATTCTTACCACGATGATTAATCTCTCTTACAAATTAAAAACAAACCTGTGAAGTTCATATATCTCAAAAGAAAATATAAGTAACACAATAACAATAATTTAAGTAGGTATAAATTCTTACGATTAATTATTTTTTTAAGGAAATTTCTTACAGATGTCAACTTTTGCTCTTTTTCAGAACATATTTACTTAAAGATAGTAATTGATTGACCGACACTTTAGCACTTAAACGTTACACATTAGAAACTCCTTTTTCTGTTATAAATAATTTTGCAATCATTTTATTTGTGACTAGTTTTACAGGGAATATCAGGAACTCCATGTATTAAGGATATTTCTCTATGGCTAAAAAGATCAAGAAAATAGGGGTGTTGACCTCAGGAGGAGATGCTCCGGGAATGAATGCCGCAATCAGGGCAGTGGTAAGAGCCTGTGCCTATTACCATACTGAATGCGTAGGTTTTTACCGTGGATTTCAAGGGGTAATTGAAGGTGATTTTGTAGCACTTAATGCACGAAGTGTCCGTAATATCTTGCCCTACGGAGGAACGATACTTCAATCTGCCCGTTCCAGGGAATTTATGACCAAAGAAGGACGTGCTAAAGCAGCGGCCAAAATTAAAGAAGCAGAAGTAGATGCTGTAATATTAATAGGAGGGGATGGAACTTTTCGTGGAGGCCTGGCACTTAGTGAAGAGCATGGTATCCCGTGTATTGGTGTTCCCGGAACCATTGATAACGATATTTCGGGAACTAATTTTACTATAGGTTACGACACTGCCTTAAATACGGTTGTAGATGCAATTGATAAAATAAGGGATACAGCAAGTTCCCATAACCGTCTGTTTTTTGTGGAAGTAATGGGGCGCGATGCCGGATTCATAGCTTTAAACAGTGGTATTGGTGCCGGTGCTGAAGAAATTTTAATTCCTGAAGAAGATCTCGGGCTGGAGCGTTTGCTCAATTCTCTGGAGCGTAGTAGAAGATCTGGAAAAACTTCCAGTATTGTGGTGGTTTCTGAAGGAGATAAAATTGGAAAAAACGTTTTTGAACTGGCAGAATATGTAAAGGAAAATTTGCCTTACTACGACGCAAAAGTAACGGTTTTAGGACATATTCAAAGAGGAGGGAAACCTACATGTTTCGACAGGGTTCTGGCAAGCCGTTTGTGTGTAAAGGCTGTTGAACTTCTTATGGATGGTAACCGCGATGTGATGGTTGGGCTTATGAATAATGATATTGTATATACCAGCATCTCGAAAGCTTTAAAAACCGAACATACTGTAAACAAAGATTTACTTAGAATTTCTGATATTTTATCCACCTGATCAATGAAAACAATAGCAATTATTGCCCATAACGGGAAGAAAGCCGAAATGGTACAGTTTTTAAATAACCATAGAGAAACTTTACAATCTAAAGAAATAAACCTTATTGCTACCGGTACAACGGGAGCAAAAACAGAAGTTGCGGGTTTTAAAGTTGAAAAGTTATTGTCCGGACCTCTTGGAGGAGATGCGCAAATTGCCGCACGTATCGCAGAGGGGTTAATAGATATGGTGATTTTCTTCAGAGATCCTCTGGATAAGCATCCGCACGAACCAGACATATTTATGCTTATGAGGTTATGCGATGTTCATGATGTACCGTTAGCAACCAACCCTGCAACTGCACGTTTGCTTATTCAGGGGATATAGTAAGAACAAAATTCTTTGAAAGCTACCAGATCTGGATTAGTTCGGATACAAATAAATCTCCGGAAGTTGTGCCGTTAATAACTTCTGCTGAGTACCGTTCTGTGAGCCGGAATTGAAGAAAGAAAATTTAGCAGAACTTCCGGTAAGAATCTGTTTTAGTTTTTAACAGCTATTGCGCTTATTTCTACGTTTACAAATTTTGGTAGATTTGCTACTTCCACAGTTTCCCTTGCTGGTGCTGTCTCGGCATTAAAATAAGTTCCATAGACTTCATTTATTTTGGCGAAGTTATTCATATCACTGATGAAAATTGACGTTTTAATGACATCATCAAAAGTAAGTCCCGCTTCAGAAAGTATCGCCTTCAAATTTTCCATTACCAGCTTTGTTTCTGCAGCCAGGTCGTCAATTTCTAAATTGCCGGTTTTGGGATTAATAGCTATCTGTCCGGAAACAAAAAGCATGTTCCCACTTAAAACTGCCTGATTGTAAGGTCCAATTGGTGCCGGGGCATTGCTGGTTTTGATAATTTTTTTCATTTATAATATAATTTAGAATTTACCTGATTTATAGATTCTTAAAAATAATCATTTTTTCTTCTAACGTTTCACCGTTAATACTACAATCCTATAACCTTCGATCCCTGTCTCTTCGTTTCTCGTACTTAATATCACTTAAAATAGAAGATTTTATACCAATAAAGAAATTCCAGGATTTTCTCTGGCTGAAAGGAACCCAGCTAAAGTTTATTCTCCAGCTCTCAAGATCCCGTGCGAAACGCAATTGGGTATAAGTAAATCCTCCTTCCTTTACATCAAAACCAGAGGAAGCTCCTATTGCCCACTTTGGTGAGAGCTCAAGATTTCCGGAAAACATAAGGGAATGCGATGTAATTTCATTTTGCCTTGCGTTGTTGCTATAAGTCATGGTGTAGTTAACGCGTAAATCCCAGGGGATTTTGTATTTATACCATTCACTATTGACTTCTTCTTCCTCTCCATCATCAAAAGGATCTTCTCCATCTTCATAAAAATCGCCGTCCAGATCTGTTCCCTTACCAAAAAGATCATCTGGTCGGCCTCCGTTTCTATACGTTTCATTTTCAGATTCATCTTTATTTTCGGTATCCTTAGAAAAATCCTTGCTGGAAAAAGCATACCCAAAACTTACATTGGCATTGGTAAACCTAAAAAGGCTTCCTCCATTATTAATATTAAGCCTGTCTATTCTGCGATTGTTGTTATCCAGGGCATAGATGTCCATTTGGGCAGCAAGATTTATGGTAAGTTTATTTTCGATGACAGGAATACCTCCACGCAATGATATAGGGGAAAGTTGCAAAGAATCCCCGGCTAAGTTGTAAGAGGTACTCATACTAAAATTGTTTAATAGAGTAACCTTTTTTGGTTCTGTTGCAGTGCTATCTTTATCCCGCACTTTAGCTTCTAACGTGTTGCTGAGACTCAAGCCTAATGAACTTGAGAAATTTCTCCCCGGTGCCCCATATAATGTTCCGTCGAATCGTGAATAATCTACCAGGTTTATTTGTGTTGGATCTGCCGGGTTTATCTGTTCAAACTGGTCGTAGTACTGGTCAAAAGCCGGATTATTGCTATAACTTATCGAGGGCCGCATCACATGCCGTATGGCCTGTATTTTTTTATCTTTCCCAAAGCTTTTTAAACCATAAAGTGTTGTTCCAACGCTGGCATTAAAATTATAAGTCCTAAAGCTGTCAAAACCTTTTATAGTGTCCCGAACAACGCTGTTGGTTTCTTCATCATAAGAACGTTCATAAGTTTCGAAAACCCAGTTTTCTTCAAAACTAGCCCCCGTACTCACACTTAAATAATTAAAAAGTTTAAAGTTTGTAGAAACGGGAATAGAATGTTGTGCGCCATATACCGCTTCATCGAACATTTGTGGTGTGAAGAAAATAGAATCATAAGTAGCAATTCTATTCTCTGCCCTTAAGTTATACTGAAAATTTATGTTTTCTATAATTCCTTTCTTTGCTCCAACTTGTGGTTCAAAAGGATATATTCTGGACATGCTAGCAGTAAGTGTGGGCAGGGTCAAATTAACTATTCCTGTGTTGGTATTCTGTGAATGTCGTGCCGCGAGGCTGAGATTTACCTGAGGTTCACCTTCAAAAGTTTTAGAATAGGAAACAGAGGAGTTTAAGGTATTGTTTAAGAAGTTACCTGTATTTTGCTGATTTACAGACTCTCTGTAGTAATCACTACTACCAAGATTCACTGAAGCACTAAACCTGGAAGAAGGGCTTGCCTTTGAATCCTGGCTGTGCGACCAACGGATATTATAATTAGAACCCTCAGCAAAATCCGGAAATCCGCGTTCACTTTCCAGAAGCCTTTCATACCGGAAGCTCACATTTCCACGGAATTTGTAACGTTGATTGTAGTTAGATTCAAGGTTTAAGGCATAACTTCCGTTAGTGTAATAATCGCCTATCGCCAATAAGTCTACATAGTCACTTATCGCAAAATAATACCCACCGTTTTGTAGATAATATCCACGGTTATTACTATCTCCAAACGACGGTATAATAAAACCAGAAGTTTCTTCTTCGGTCATAGGGAAATATCCAAAAGGCAGCCCCAAGGGCGTAGGTACATCTGCTATATACATATTTACCAAGCCGGATACGATTTTCTTGTCAGGTACAAATTTTATACGCCGTGCGTAAAAATAGTAATCTGGATTATCTACATTTTCAGAGGTAGTAAAGCGCACATTTTGCATGAAGTAAACAGAGTCATTTTCCCGTTTGGTGACTTCTCCTCTTACATTAAAATTGGCTTCCTGGGTTCTGGAATTATAGATTAGCGCTTTTTCGGTATCAAAATTAAAACGGATAGAATCCGGCTCAACTGTTTTCTGAGCCTGTTGAAATATAGGTTTTTGGGTATATTCGCCCAGAGAATCCGGAATACCAAAGGCGTAAACTTCATTTTTGTTATTGTCAATAATAATGAGGCCTGCATTTAACACAATATCGCCATAAGTGACCTGAGCGTCGTTATAGAGAAACATCCTGTTTTCCTTTTGGCTAAGCCTTATGTAATCTTTTGCTTTGTAGTCAACACGGTCGGAGAGAAGACCATTTCCCTGTGGCTGGGGGATTGTATCTCCCAATATGCTGTCCTGCAGTTTAATCGTTTGAGCCAGGGGGATACCTTCTCCTACAGAAACAAGAGTGTCCCTTTCAGCCTCAATTCTAATGCCGCTGATGGTGTCAAGTTCCTGAGCCGTTATAAATGAAGGTGATAACAGTATAAAAATACAGCAAAAAAGTATATAAGGTATATTTGTTTGCAATGCTTTAAGTACTATTTTTGTAAAGAGTGGCTTGCTTTTTGCGAATTCAAAATTACATATATTTTTCCACCTGAGTTTTGTGAACAAGTGAAAAATAGTAATAAAATATTTATCCAAATCTTAGCGTTAGTTATTTATGAGAATGAGCCAGATTAAACTTTTCTTATCAATTTTTTGTGTCACATTTTTTATAATCCCCTTTTTCGCCAACGAGGTGCCAGATGTGGAACGCTTTGTTGTTGTACTTGATGCTGGACACGGCGGTAAAGATCCTGGTAACATCGGTAACGGTTATAAAGAAAAGGATATTGCTTTAAGCATTATTCTTAAAGTAGGGAAAGAACTGGAAGACCAGGGGGTAGATGTTATTTACACTCGTAAAACAGATGTTTTTATTCCACTTAAAAGAAGAACTCAGATTGCCAACGAGGCCAAGGCAGATCTTTTTGTTTCTGTTCATTGCAATGCCCATAGCTCACAGGCAAGTGGGACCGAAACATTTGTTTTAGGTTTAAGAAGAAGTGATGATAATCTTGAAATTGCCAAACGGGAAAACTCTGTAATTTATCTTGAAGATGATTACGAGGTGACTTATAATGGGTTTGATCCCAATTCTCCGGAATCCTATATTGGGCTGGCACTAATGCAGGAAGAATATTTAAACCAAAGTATACTCCTGGCTGATTTTATTCAGAAAAAGTTCACTAATGAACTTAGTAGAAAAAACAGGGGTGTAAAGCAGGATGTTTTTCTTGTTTTGAGAGAAGCAGTAATGCCAAGCGTTCTTATAGAAACAGGATTTCTAACCAATAACCAGGAGGGAGCTTTTCTCAATAGTGGTAATGGGCAAAATAAAATGTCTGCAGCAATTTCAAAGGCAATAATAAATTACAGTAAAAATATAAATCTTTCTACTTTAGAAAGTATTAATGAGACCGAAGGAAATATCGAAGCCACACCTGTAGCCTCGTCTATTTATGATGGTATAATTTTTAAGGTTCAGGTTGCTGCGGGATCTAAAAAAGTGGAAACAAAATCTTATAATTTTAAAGGTTTGCAAAATATTAATCGTGTAAAGGAGGGGAAGTTATTCAAATACTACCTGGGTGAAACTTCAGATTACCTAAAAATTCAGAATTTACATCAAGAGGCCATAAGCAGTGGTTATTCTTCCAGTTACATTGTCGCTTTTAAAGACGGCAGGAAGATTACAGTTAATGAGGCGTTAAAATCTAAGCTTAATTAGACCTACTCTTCTATTTTATTTCTAAATTTGTCCGTATTCTAAAATTTTAACTTTTGAAGTATTCTAAAGAGGTAAAGACCGGCATACTGGCTGTTATTGCAATACTTGTTCTTGTTTTCGGTTATAGTTTCCTCAAAGGAAAAAATCTTCTTGATTCAAGTAGGATTTTTTATGCTGTATATGAAGATGTGGAAGGCTTGTCCCGCTCTTCAGACGTAACAATTAACGGTCTTAAAGTAGGACAGGTAACAAAAATAGACTTTCTTAACGAAACAGGCCTATTGGTTGTAACGTTCACGGTTGATAATGATTTTCCATTTTCAGAAAACAGTTTGGCTCAAATTTATGGTGGTAATATTATTGGAGGAAAGTCGCTTGCCATAGTTCCAACTTACGAAAAAGGTAAACTAGCCGTATCTGGTGATACCCTCCAGGGAGATAGCGAAGAAGGATTAATGGAATTGGTAAATGACAGGCTTACACCGCTTCAGTCAAAAGTGGAAAACACTATTGTGAGTGCAGATTCGTTGCTGACAGCGTTAAATGTCATCCTTAATGATACTACAAGGAATAATATAAGGCAGACTTTTCAGGATTTGGGTGAAACAGCACGTTCTATAAAAGGAACAGCTCAAACGCTTGAAGGTATTGTGCAAGGAAATTCAGAAAAACTAGACAGGACTTTTACTAATCTGGATGAGATGTCAGGTAATCTTAATAACTTGTCAGATACAATTTCGAATATTGACGTTCAAAGAATGGTTACTGATGTAGAAAATGCCATCTCTAATTTTGAAGAAATATCTTCTAAATTGAACAGTGGTGAAGGTACAGCCGGGAAGTTGCTGAACGATGATGATGTTTACAATAATCTGGATCGGGCTACCAAACAACTTGAAGAGCTTCTTCAGGATGTAAAACTTAACCCGAAACGCTATGTTAATTTCTCTATCTTTGGAAAAAGAGCTAAAGGCTATACAGAACCCGAGGATTCTTTAAGATAATTTAATCTAAATGGAATTTATTCCCCAAATCCTTTTTGCTATCGCCCTTGTGGCGGGTATTGCATTCTTCGCTAAGAATATCCGCCTGATTATACGGAATATTAATTTAGGAAAGAAAATTGACCGTAAAGATAACAGCGGTGAACGTTTTGCAAAAATGGCCAGAATTGCTTTTGGTCAAAGCAAAATGGTGCGCAGGCCTGTTTCCGGTATTTTGCATGTAATTGTTTACCTGGGATTCATTATAATTAATATAGAAGTTCTTGAAATAATTATCGACGGACTTTTTGGTACCCACAGGGTTTTATTTGCCATGGGTGATGTTTACGGAATATTAATAGCTGCTTTCGAAATTCTGGCTTTACTTGTGCTACTGGGGGTAATTATTTTTTGGACAAGAAGAAATATCTCCAATATCTACAGATTTCTTGGACGGGAATTAAAAGGGTGGCCAAAGAACGATGCTAATTATATTCTCTATTTTGAGATGGTACTTATGGCTCTGTTTTTAACTATGAATGCTGCAGATTATCAGTTGCAAATAAATGAAGTAAAACCATATTATAGCGAGGCCGGTTTAATGGGGTCTTTTCCTGTCAGCCAGTTTTTGCTTCCCATATTTGAAGGAATGGGTTCTTCGACTTTAATAATTATTGAAAGAGCAGCATGGTGGCTGCATATCCTTGGAATTTTGTTTTTCCTTAATTACCTGTACTATTCAAAGCACCTGCATATTTTACTGGCATTTCCAAATGTCTATTTCTCAAAGTTAAAACCAAAGGGAGAATTTGACAATTTACAATCTGTTACAGATGAAGTAAAGTTAATGATGGATCCCGATGCCGATCCTTTTGCTGCACCGGCAGAAGAAGATGATACTGCAGAACCTGAAAAATTTGGAGCTTCAGACGTAATGGACTTAAACAGGGTTCAGCTTCTAAACGCATATACTTGTACCGAATGTGGACGGTGTACCTCTGAATGTCCGGCAAATAAAACCGGCAAGAAACTTTCTCCTAGAAAAATCATGATGGACACCCGTGACAGGTTGGAAGAAGTTGGAGAAAATATCAACAAAAATGGCAGTTTTCAGGATGATGGAAAACAGTTGTTGGATGATTTCATTTTAAGAGAAGAATTGTGGGCGTGCACTACCTGTAATGCCTGTGTAGAGGCTTGTCCTGTAGGAATAGATCCACTATCTATTATAATGGATATGAGGAGATACTTAGTCATGGAACAAAGTGCAGCACCAAACGAGCTAGCAGTTTCAATGACTAATATTGAAAATAATGGGGCGCCGTGGCCATATAATCAAATGGACAGGTTAAATTGGGCAAAGGAGAATTCCTAGACTGGAATTGTTTAAATTTTTAAGTAGAAAAGGTATGGCAGAAGCATTAAAAGTTCCTACAATGGCCGAATACATGGCAGAAGGTAAAAAACCGGAAGTTTTGTTTTGGGTTGGATGTTCCGGAAGCTTTGATGACCGTGCAAAAAAAATAACCAAGGCTTTCGTGAAATTGTTAACCAAAGCAGGTGTGGATTTTGCTGTTTTGGGCACAGAAGAAAGCTGCACCGGAGATCCGGCAAAGCGTGCCGGAAATGAATTTCTTTTCCAGATGCAGGCGATGACTAACATTGAAGTTCTTAACGGATATGAAATAAAAAAAGTGGTCACTGCCTGTCCGCATTGTTTCAATACTATAAAAAATGAATATCCTGCCCTTGGTGGGAATTATGAGGTGATGCATCATACGCAGTTTCTCAAATCCCTGCTTAACGAAGGCCGACTTAAAGTTGAAGGAGGTAAGTTTAAAGGAAAAAGGATTACTTTTCACGATCCATGCTATCTTGGCCGCGGAAACGGTGAGTATGAAGCTCCCCGTGATCTTCTAAGAAAGCTGGAAGTCGAACTTGTGGAAATGCGCATGTGCAAACGCAACGGACTTTGTTGTGGTGCGGGTGGAGCACAGATGTTTAAAGAGCCGGAGCCGGGAACTAAAGATGTAAATGTAGAGCGGACAGAGCAGGCTATGGAAGTAAAACCTGAAGTGATTGCAGCAGGATGCCCTTTTTGTAATACGATGATGACAGATGGTGTTAAGAGTAAAGATAAAGAGGACAGTATTGCCGTAATGGATGTTGCCGAAATGATCGCTGAGACCCAGGATCTGTAAACAAGCAATTATTTCCTCTCTCCTTTTTTTAGCTGAAGGTTTTTAGAACAACATTCTGGTCAAATTTCTGAAATTTGGTTAATACTAATTCTTTTCTTCATATTATCTGAATTAAATCGGTTACCATTTGAACAGTAGGTCGAAAATTGACATTTTGGAGGCCTCTCTTAGATGGCTATATATAAATTACCAATCGCATTAGGAAAAGTGGCACCTATAGAATACGCAAAAATTACTATACTATTAGAAACCACAAATAAAACAAAAAAAAGTCAGTGCTCAAAAATGGCAATTTTCAGCCTCCAATAGAGATCATGCTTCTGTTTTTGTTGTGCTTTTCCGGGTCATTTAGCTTCTCAAAATCATCCATTCCTGCACGCACCTTCTTTTTCTGACCCAGAGACTTCAGAATAAGCTCTTTTACATCCCGTCCTTCTCTTAAAGCTGTAAGAAGATCTAATTCGTGATTTGAAAACAGGCAATTTTTGATCTTTCCGTTGGCGGTAAGCCGAATCCTGTTGCATCCGGAGCAGAAAGGATTGGTTACAGAACTAATAATCCCGAATTTGCCTGTAAAGCCTTCAATTTTATAGTTTCTGGAGGTGAAATGCTGCTCATCTTCCAGTTTCTGAAGATATTTGTCACCAAAAAAGTCGGTTACCTCTTCCAGAATCTCCTTTTCGGTTACCAGCTTGGATTTGTTCCAACGATTACCGTCAAAAGGCATAAATTCAATAAAACGGACCGTAATTGGGGAATTCCTGGTGAGCATCAAAAAATCCACAATTTCATCCTTATTGAAATCCTGCATTAAAACAGCATTAATTTTTACATTAAAACCTTCGTTTATCAATAACTGGATGTTTTGGTAAGCCTTTTTAAACTGATCACGGCGCGTGATCATCTTAAATTTATCAGTTTCGAGGGTGTCAAGGCTAACATTAATATCTGTTAGTCCGTATTGATGAAAAGTTTCAATAAACCTATCTGCAAGTATTGCGTTTGTGGTGATGGAAAGCCGGACAGGAAGCGTGGCCAGTTTCTTCACAATATCGGCAAAATCTTTACGCACCAGAGGCTCTCCGCCGGTAAGCCTGATTTTGTCCACACCCTGTGAAACAAAGATTTTGGCCATTTCCAGGATTTCATCTGCATTCATCAGTTCCTTTTTTGGAGTTAAAGGAATGCCGGCCGCTGGCATGCAATAATCACATCTAAGGTTGCATTTTTCTATTAGGGAAATTCGGAGATAATTGTGCTTCCGACCAAAAGAATCATTAAGCACATTGGTTGTTTTAATCATTTAGTATGGATTTTGCTCGCGCAGAATTTATTTTTAAAGATGATTATTTCAGAGTGGCAAACGAAAGAATCCCTATGGGCCAAAAGTTACTTCCGAAGAAAAAATTATGCAGAAAGAGGTTCAATGTCCAGGTTCTGATAAATAAAATCATCCTCTACAAGGGCCGACAATTGATTATTGCCCACTCCCACAACCTCTCCAATCACGATAATTGCAGGTGAAGAGAGGTTTTGTTCGGCAACCTTTTTTTCAATAGTTGAAAGTTTTCCTATGGCGCGACGTTCATTTTCTTTTGTCCCATTCTGAATAATTGCAACAGGAATTTCTGCTTTTCCGTGCTTTGTAAAGATGGAAACAATTTCTGAAAGTTTGCTCATTCCCATCAGGATCACAACCGTGGCTTTGGATTGTGCTGAAAGTTCTACGTCTTCAGACAACTTGTGATTTGTAGTAGTTCCCGTTAAAACCCAAAAACTCTGAGCAACTTTCCTGTGTGTAACCGGAATGCCGTTGCTCGCAGGAACCGAAAGCGCCGAAGATATCCCCGGAACAACTTCAGAAGGTATTCCTGCTTCAGAAAGATGGTTCATTTCCTCACGGCCACGTCCAAATACAAACGGATCTCCACCTTTTAGTCGCACTACATGTCCATATCGCAAGGCGTAAGCGACCAGTAAATCATTGATCTGGTCCTGCATATAAGAGTGGCAGCCTTTTCTTTTTCCTACGAAAAGTTTAACGGCATTTGGTGCATACTTTAAAATTTCTTCATTTACCAAAGCATCATAAAGCACAGCGTCGGCATTTTTCAGTGCCTTAACCGCTTTTAGAGTTAACAAATCGGGATCGCCGGGTCCGGCGCCAACTAAAGTAACTTTGGGATTAATTTCTTCTATGGTTTTCATAATTTCAACTGATTATTTTTAACGCCCGGAGCTTCATTCTTCTTCCGCAGGTGTTATTTTCATTTTACAAATATACAATGAGAATACGTAGTATAAAAATAAAAATAAGTATTTATACGTAAATTTGAATTTTCATTCTTATTTTTGAAGCCAACCAATACTTCTCGATATGAAAAACCACTACTACACTTTTTTATTCTTTTTCATTTTTACAGCTTCGGCTTTTTCACAGACTTTTACTTTGGATGCAGACATTAGGCCAAGGTTTGAATATCGCCATGGATTTGGAAATCTTTTTCCCGATAATACAGATCCTGCTGCTTTTGTTACGCAGCGTTCCCGGTTGAACTTTGGATATGCAGCAGACAGGCTGCAGGTTATGGTGAGTGTTCAGGATGTGAGCACCTGGGGCGATACGCGGCAGATTTTGATAAACGATGGCAATGATTCTTTTTCCCTGTTCCAGGCTTGGGCAAGAATGCAGCTGAGTGACAACTGGGCTGCGAAAGTCGGCCGGCAGGTAATTTCCTATGATGACCAGCGGATTTTTGGCGGACTTGATTGGGCAATGCAGGGACGATTCCACGATGCGGCGCTTCTTCAGTATAATAAAGGTAGCATCGCTATGGATATGGGATTTGCTTATGGGCAGGAAGAACAGCGGCTGTTTGGCTCGCCTTATACCATTTCAGGGTTTTTTACTTATAAAACAATGCAGTATGCTCATCTAAAAAAAACCTGGACCAATAGTGCGGTGAGCTTTTTATTTCTGAATAATGGCTTTCAGAAATTTACTGGGCCAGACGGCAATGTTGCAGATGGCGTTTATAACAGGCAAACTGCCGGATCCTACTTTCAATTTCCGCTGTCTTCGCTAAAATTGTCCGGTAGTGCTTATTATCAGTTTGGGAAGGCGACTCCATCTCAAGACTTACGTGCTTACCAGGTTGCGCTGGAGGCAGTTTACAAACCCGGAAGCACGCTTTTTGGACTGGGAGCCGAATTTCTTAGCGGTACAAACCAGGGAAGTACAGGAGATAATAATTCGTTTTTTCCGTTGTATGGGACAAACCATAAATTCAACGGATTTATGGATTACTTCTACGTAGGTAACCATGCCAATAATGTGGGGTTAAACGACTTTTACGCAAAGACTATTTTGAAAACAGGAGCAACGTCTTCATTACTTTTAAAAGCGCATTATTTTAGCTCGAATGCTGATTTAGCAGGAGATGCAGATAGTTATCTGGGAACTGAAATTGATGTGGTTTTCACCCGACCTGTGGTAAAAAATGTGGTGCTTAATCTCGGATATTCCCATATGTTCGCTTCAGAAAGTATGAGCCTGATAAAGGGAGGAACCACTAATGAAAACACCAATAACTGGGGATGGGCACAGCTAATTATTAATCCGCGTATTTTTCAGTTTCAGTTTAATGCCGAAGATTAGGGTGAAGATAGTTAGTGTTTGAAATTGTAGGTGTGGCTTAGGTAAAAAGATTTGCGTGGATAGCTCATATAATGCATTTGCATTAGATTAGTAGAATATGCGGGATTGCATTTATTTGTATGTTACCCTTAATGCGGAAAAAATAGAAGTTATCATTTTGGTAACTTTGTTGTATATTAGCGACAAACTCTTTAACGTGAAAATATTTTCGAGGGGTACAATAAGGGATTTTTGGGAAAAGCATGGCGATTGCGAACTTCAGCTAAAAACCTGGTATCGTGAAACCGAAAAATCCAATTGGGCATCTATTAGCGAACTTAAGAATGAATATCCAAGCGCAAGTATTTTAAAAGATAACCGGATTGTTTTCAACATCAAAGGAAATGATTACCGACTGATTGTCAAATTTAATTTTGAATATCAACTTGCCTGGATAAGGTTTATTGGGACACACGCTGAATATGATAAGATTAACGCAAACGAAACTTAAGATGAAAATAAAACCAATTAGAAACGAAGCGGATTACCGAAAAGCACTTGAGCGTTTGGAAGTTATTTTTGATGCAAAAAGAGGAACTGATGAAGGCGACGAACTGGAAATTTTAGCAATCGTTATTGATAATTATGAAAATGAGAATTTCCCGATTGGAATGCCCGATCCAATTTCGGCAATCAATTTTAGAATGGAGCAAATGGGCTTAAAACAAAAGGATTTGGTCGAAATGATTGGTTTTAAAAGTCGTGTCAGCGAAATAATGAACAAAAAGCGGAAACTGACTTTGGAAATGATTAGAAAACTGAACGCCAAATTGAATATCCCAACGGATGTTTTGATTCAGGATTATTGAGAAAGATTGCGGAAAGAACTAAGGGCAACCAAAGAACTGAGATAAAAAATAATGCTTCAACCGTTTTTAAATCGGAACATCGTGCTCACTTGCTCAGCGGATTTTCCTGCGGCAACCCAATGCCTGCTCCGACCATTTGGAAATCTTAATCATTAAACTACTTTTTACGAAACAAAAAGAATCGGGATTCAATTTTTATTATTTTTGAGGTCATCAGTTGTTCTTCCTTAAATATGAAAAAAAGATATTGGATTCTTCTTATAATCATAATTGGCCTCATTATTACTTACTTCACCGGTCCTAAGATACCGACACCTGTATATTCTGAAGAACTTCCTGAGCTTCCGGATGATTTAAAAACACTCGACAGTCAGATAATTACCACAGAAGCGAAAAAGCCTGTTCGGGAAGACAACCAGGCGAGAATATTATGGGCAAATGGAAGTCCGGAAGTAACTGAATATAGCATCGTTTATCTGCACGGATTCGCCGGAAGTTACCGGGATGGTTATCCCGTGAATGTTCAGGTTGCTGATACTTTGGGAGCAAACATCTATTTATCCCGCTGGGCCGGCCACGGATTAAAACCTGAGGAGGCTTTAGAAACTTTTTCTCCGGGAGCTGCCTGGGCATCGGCTAAAGAGGCTCTGGTAATAGGTCAAAAAATCGGAAAAAAGGTAATCATCATGAGTACTTCTACCGGAGGGATATTAGCCTTAAAACTGGCAGCCACATATCCAAATTCTGTTCATGCTCTCATCAATATTTCTCCAAATATTGAGGATGATGTTAATGGAACTTTGTTGCTAAGCACACGCTGGGGTTACGAACTGGCAAACCTTGTATCTTTAGGTAAGCACAGGGAAATTGAGTTGGAATCTAAAGCAACGGCACAATATTTTGATACCATATATCCTTCAAAAGCCCTGGTGGATTTACAGGTTTTGCTGGAAACCACCATGAAAAAGGAAACTTTTAAAAACGTGCACTGCCCGGTGTTGACGCTTTACTATTATGAAAACTTCCTCAAGGAAGATGAACATGTAGAAGTCGAAGTTTTTCCTGCTGTACACAGCATGATTTCTACTCCAGAGGATCAGAAGGAACTCGTTCAACTGGAAACTCCAAAGACGCATTTCATGGGAAGCAATTTGAAATCAAAAAACACAGATGCTGTCCTGAAAGCAATAGTAAATTTTCTACAGGAAACACTGGATGTACTCTTTCAGCCTGAACCTGAAGTTTGGAAGGAACAGATTTAAAACAGAATAATTGATTTATTTTTAAAAAGCCTTCATTATAAAAATTTTTCATTTGGTTTGACGGAAATCCAAAGCTTTTTAGGCCGAAAATTGCTATTTTCGGGCGTTCTTTAAACTGCGGAAACTAATAACACTTGTAACTTCTTTTCCGCATCCTCTTTATGAGTGTTATTTTTGGCATGTATTTAAAAATAATGAGCGAGAGTTAAGCAGGATGAGATATTTTTTTGTGAGATGGACAGGTATTTGTATAAACCTGATTTTTTGATATGTGCGATAGTTTTCTATGGGAGAAAGTTCTTTTACAACCTCTAAAAAGAGGATTGAGACTATAGATGTTTTAAGAGGATTTGCATTGGCAGGCATCTTGTACGCCCACATGATCATCTGGTACACTGGAGCTGCATTGCCGGCAGAGGTTTACGCGAAATACGACAGTACACCAGATGGAATAGCAATGGGTATTTTTGGTGCGCTGGTATTCGGAAAATTTTTCTCAGTTTTTTCCTTCTTGTTTGGGCTGAGTTTTTACCTGCATTTTCGCAAAAATAAATCAAATATCCGTTTTTTTACGATTTACAGCTGGCGCTTATTTCTGCTGTTTCTTATTGGGGTTGTTCATCATATCTTGTGGCGCGGTGATATTCTGGCGATCTATGCAGTACTGGGAGTGGTACTATTATTTTTTCGAAATCTTTCGCCAAAGCTGCTTCTGGCGCTTTCGGTAATGTTGATAATAAATTTTCCCACTCATTTTTACGAGCTTTTCCAAAGGCAGGAAATAAAGGCTGAAGTCAGTTTTCCTATGGAAGAGGAGGCAGGAAGATATTATGCTCTTGTTCAAAATGAAGATTTTCTCTCTGTTCTTAAAAGCAATTGGGATTCCGGGCCGGCAAAAATTAAATATCAGTTGGAAAGCGGAAGGCTTCTAATGACCTTTGGATATTTTATGTTGGGTTTTTATGCCGGCTGTACAAGACTGTTTTCTGCTATAGAACAGAATATTTCGAAATTTATGAATTGGAATAAATCTTCGGAAAAAGCTGTTCTTTTCCTGCTGTTTATTGGATTGCTAATGTATATGTTTAACCTGGTTACTATTCCGGGCATTACGGTTGTACCGGAATTAAAATGGCTGGCAAGTTTCCTGTTTAGTATTTATAATGCCTGTCTCACGATATTTTATATCACAGGAATTACGCTCCTCTTCAGGAGCAGTTATTTTTATAAACTACTAAAGCCCTTGGGAGCAATGGGCAAGATGGCTTTAACAAACTATTTGCTGCAAACAGTGTTTGGTTTGCTCCTTTTTTATCAGTTTGGATTAGGATTATTCGATACTACATCGCCCGCCATAAATGTGGTTTTCGCTGTGTTTATCTTTTTTTTACAGCTGAAATTAAGTGAATATTGGTTAAAATATTTTAAGCAGGGCCCGGTGGAGTGGTTGTGGAAAGGACTTACATATTTCAGGTTTTCCTCTATAAGAAAAAAACATTCCGGCGGTGGAGGATCTTCAGAATAAAAAATGTAAGCTGAAAACTTTCAGCAGTAAAAACCTTACGTATATATTTCGAAAATTGCTGTTTTGGAACACCAACTATAGTAAAATTTGGATAAGAGTTAGTGGTATTGAATTTTTACAACAGCTCATAGATTTACAAGGGCAAAATTTTTTCCGTCTTGAAAAAATAATGAGGATTGTAGAGGTAAAAAATTCTCTGGTAAAATAATCTAGGAAAGACAAGCACAATAGTTAAGACTGAATAGTAAAAAGGAGTTTTGCTGAATCCATGAAATTGGTAAGGAAGTAGGGGATAAAAAGTAAGTTTTGCCTTTCGCAATTTTGAATTTTTTTAACATATATTAGCCGCATTGGCTGATAAGAAAATGGAACTCAGCAACCGAAGGACTACCCGAAATTTAATTTCTATGAAAGTTGTTGCAGGCTTAGCTTCTAATTTATTAGAGAAGAGATTTTTCCATATAAGGTTGCCAGGTGACCAGGATATACTTCTTTTTACCATTTTCCAGACGGGATAGGAAACCGTACTCATAAACGAAAAGATAAACATCACCGCTGCTGTTTTTCCAATAATGAGTAAAGAAATTTGGATTGAAGCCCTGGCTCAATAACACCTTAGATCTGACAGTAGCTTTACCTGCTTTATTAAATTTTTTCAGGATTTTACGATTCAGCTTTAACTGCCGGTCTACTTTTAAATAAAAGCTTCCTGTGTCATCGCGCGATTTATTATAATGATACGCACTTTTGCAATAGGCGTCACAAAATTTTTTGTCACTCCTTCCTTCGAGCTCTTTATTGCAGGACAGGCAAAATTGATAAGGCTTCATGATTTTTGGATGTATAGACGTTTTATTAGACGTATAATATACGTCTAATCTACAGATATGGAACACGGGGTTCTTACTTTTATCAGTATTAATGAATACCTGGATCCATGGATAAGAAATTTATCACCCTTAAACATTTGCTTATCGATAAGCAGAAGTGCATTGGATTACAGTTTTATTCAGACAAAGTTATAGAAGCGTTGGCAGGAAACCTGCCGGGTGTACAGTGGAGTGAAGACTTCAGGATGGTTTACGTTAAAAACACCACTGGCAACCTGGATCTTATCTATAATCAATTTAAAGGTGTAGCCTGGATTAATTCCAACTACTTTTTTCCAAAGAGTGATTTTGGAAGGGAAAACGATTCTTTTGATGTAGAATGGTTTAGGAACAGGGAGAAATCTGAAGGTTTAAAAGCCTGTCCCGAAAATTATCTCGCTAAACTGGAACTTAAGCGTTATGCAAACAACACCGTAAGAACCTATGTATCCTGTTTTGAAGCTTTTATTAATTATTTCGGAGATCGTGAGCTGTCTGATCTTGATGAAAATGATGTGAGACTTTATTTGCAGAAGCTTATAGCAGAAAATAAATCCCATTCCTATATTAACCAGGCCATTAATGCTATAAAGTTTTATTATGAAGTGGTCATGGGAATGCCTAATAGGTTTTATGCCATAGAAAGGCCCAGGAGAGAAGAAAGGTTGCCAGAAGTACTGGTCAAAGAAGATGTGCTCTGTATTATAAATAAAACCCGGAATATCAAACACCGTTGTATTGTAAGTTTACTATACTCTGCCGGCCTTAGGAGGAATGAAGTACTGTGTCTTAAATTGAATGATATTGATGGCAAAAGAATGCTTATTAAAGTGAGATCTGGGAAAGGCAATAGGGACAGATATACTATTCTTTCTGAAAAACTTCTTAAAGATCTAAGAACTTACTATTTAGAATGGAGGCCAAAGAACTTTCTATTTGAAAGCCCTACCGGAAATCAATATTCGGCTGAGAGTATAGCAAAAATCGTAAGAGAAGCAGCGCGGAGAGCCGGAATAAGAAAACGGGTAACACCGCATATGTTACGACACTCCTTCGCCACGCATTTACTGGAAAGCGGCACAGATTTAAGGTATATCCAGGTGCTTTTGGGACATAAGAGCACAAAGACAACAGAAATCTATACTCATGTTGCCACAAATATTTTTTTCACAATAAAAAACCCTTTAGATTAGTAAAGACAAAGTAGATATAAAGGTACCGGTGCATTTTACTACAAAAATATAATGCACTAGTGCATTTATTGATACGTTGCCCAACATTTGAAAAAATCATGAAAAAATTATTTGGAATCGCAATTATGCTCGTTTCTATTGTTTCTTGTGAATACTTATTCCAACTTGAAAATGACGAAATTCTGAAAGACAAAATCGTGACGGGATTGAGCTCTCAAAGCGGTAAAGTTGATTTGGCAAAAATTACAGATTTTGAATGGGACAGTTTAATTATCCTTGGGCCATACTCTCAAATCGAAAAGATTGAAGAAGAATTAAATTTAAACTTGTCTAACATAAGACAAAACGGAATTCAACATTCTGATTCTTATGATTTGATCGTTTTTTTAAAAGATAAGAAATCTGTGAATATTGTTGAACTTGGTCGAGCAATGAGCCCTGGCGGTAATGGAAGAACAGTGATTAGTAAAGAGAAAAGTACCTTTTTAAAAGGAAATGACGGGACAGTAAGATTACTGAAATAAAACGTTGGGCAACACTGTATAAAAAAAATGCTCAAACCTGTCTCAATTCGAAAGTCCGTGCTCGCTTGCAACGCCTGATTGTCCTGCGGACAATCAAGCTCGCCAGCTCGCACTATTTTTTATACGGGACGTTGTGAAAAATGCCTCTGACAAACAAAACGAAAGAAAATTTAAAACTAACTCGGATAAAAATCTGACTTTTAAAATGCCATTTTTGGAAGGAAAGATAAATCGAGTTTAAATGGCGACGGACTTCTCACTCAAACGGAGAAAAAAAGAAACGCGAAAAATATCATTTTTGAGAGGTAAGAAAAATTCATTTTAAAACTAAACTGTAACGGATTTTCTCACTCGGACGGACAAAAAAAGAAAACGCAAATTTGCCCTTTTTGAGAGGTAAGAAAATATAAACTTTAAATTTGAAACGCAGCGGATTGAATAGCAAACCGGCTCACTCGGACGGGAGGCACTATTTCACAACACTGTATAAAAAAAATGCTCAAACCTGTCTCAATTCGAAAGTCCGTGCTTGCTTGCAACGCCTGATTGTCCTGCGGACAATCAAGCTCGCCAGCTCGCACTATTTTTTATACGGGACGTTGTGAGGCATCAAGGGCAGAGTAGGGGCAAAAATCGAATTTTCGGCTATTTTGATTTAAAAGGTTTGGTCTGTAATCGGACTTTGAGACGGAGCCAATCAGTTTAATAAAGGTCGATAATTGCCATTTTTAAGACTTCTTTGCGACGGACGAAAATCTGCAAATTTTAGCTTATTGGTAGTTGCCAGGTTTTGCGGGAAGTAAAAAAAGCTACTGGTTAGAATCCTCACTCAAACGCAATTGGCGCTTTTTTTCGGTAAATTTGGATGTTTTGGCTCGCGGATAATTAAAAAGACGCCTCACAACAAAATATAAAAACAATGCTAAAACTTGTGCCAAATCAAAACTTCTTGCGTACTTGCTGCGCCTGATTTTCCTACGGAAAATCAAGCTCGCTCGCGCACTGTTTTTATATGAGACGTTAGGATGCAATTTTATAAAGAATGGAAGAAATTTTAAAAGAAATTCAAGCAAATCAAATCCCTTTTTATAAAGACTGGGGGTTCTGGATAAGTTCAGCACTGAGTGCTGTAGGTGTTTTATTTTCAATATTTGCATTTATAGAAGCAAAAAGGGCAAAAAATGCAGCAAATGAAGCAGGTAAAGCAGTTAAAATTCAGACCATTACTATTGAGTTAACAGAAATCATCCAAAGGCTCGATAAATTAGACATTAATATAACGTACCAGGATGCCAGAGATTTTTATAGTGAGATAAATAGAAAAGTTCGGAGAATACTTGCTCCATATAAACAAGAAAAAGATTTTGAAAAAGAAATAAATGAAATCGGAACTTGTTTAAATGAATTAAAATCAAGTTTATCTGAAGTAAAACCTTTTAATAAAAATCAAGATGATTTGGATACTGGAAATACTGTTTACTATGCTGTAGAAAGTGAATTTTCTACATTAAGTGGTAAATTAGCAGAATTAACCGGTTTGTTAGAGCAAAAAAATATTGAGTGATGAAAATAGAGGAAAATTTAAAAAGACTAATTGAAGGAACTGAAAAAGGAAAAATTGTTTGGGAAAGAAAAAACCCAACAACATACAATTGGAAAACAGCTTCTTCGGATGGTACACATATTAATATTATCCTACAGAAATATAAGTCAAAAGATCAACCGGATATGCTGTTCAGATTATGGAATTTAGATGATAGATACTCTCTTTTAGATTTACAATATAAAGATGCTAGTGAGGAGACCAAAAGGCTTTTACAGGAACTATATGAGAAAGTTAGTGGTAACGATTTATATATCAAAGACATCTTCTCAGACATTTTAAGAGATATATAAAACTGCAC